>JAPPFQ010000113.1 GCA_028875135.1 Acidobacteriota bacterium | reverse complement strand
ACTCGTCGACGCGTCCCGAGTCGTCAACGGTCACAATCGCACCGAGGCGGGCACCGGTCAAGGCCCGGGCGCTGTCGACGACCTCCTGCAGCACGGTGTCGAGGTCGAGGCTGGCGCTGACGCGAAGCACGGCGGCGCTCAGCCTGGAGACACGCTCCTGGAGCGCATTGACCTGTCGCCTCAGATCATCGGTACTCGTCATCCCTCCCCCCGGGTTTGGCACTCGGACCGAGATTCGATTTTTTGTCAAGAGTCGGCTCAATGAACGAGCCGGTGTCGAGTTCTACCAGCCTCTCCCGAATACTCCCATGCCCGGCATAATGATAATACAATTCACTAATAATTCTCTAATTGGCTGCTTTATTTTGCTAGATCTACACATGTGACTGGGCACCGTCGGGTTCAGATCGAGACAACCGAGTTACACCGGTCGCTGCACGAAACCAGCAGCCGGCAGGGGGCAGCAGTCGCCCCATGGAGAGTGTGCACTCAAGTGTCAGCCTGAACTTCAAGGCGGAAGCCGTCACCTTCCTTGTCAAGCCTCTGATGCGAAGTGAAGAGTCCGGTGCCTGACAACGTCCCCAAATCCCCCACCGGCCGCCCCCGGCGCTCTTTTGACATTTCTCCGGCGAGTAGGCTAATATCCTCGCCTTCAATTGGGAGACCGCCCCCATGGCCTGGTTCAAGAAGCAAAAGGCGCCCATTGTACCCATCCGCGACCGGACGGTGCGCACCGAGGGGCTGTGGCAGAAGTGCGAACAGTGCAAGCAGACCCTCTGGAAGAAGGACCTGGAGCCCACTTTCCACGTCTGTCCGCAGTGTGGCTTCCACTTTCGGGTGAGCGCCGGCGAGCGGCTGGCGCGCTTTTTCGATGAGGGCCAGTACAAGGAATTCGACCGCGACCTGGTGTCGGACGATCCGCTTCAGTTCGTGGACAAGAAGGCCTACAGCCGGCGCCTGAGCGACATGCAGGCGGCTTCCGGCATGATGGATGCGCTGCTGGCGGGAGAGGGAATGGTCGCCGGCAAGACCGTCTGTGTCTGCGCCATGGAACCCTCCTTCATCAGCGGTTCCATGGGGGTGGTGGTGGGAGAAAAGATCACCCGGGCCATCGAGCGCTGCCTGGAGAAAAAACACCCCCTGATCATCATCTCCTGCTCCGGAGGGGCCCGCATGCAGGAGGGAGCGCTCAGCCTCATGCAAATGGCCAAGATCACCGGCGCACTGGCCCGCATGGACCGGGAGCGCCTGCCCTACATCTCGGTGATGACCAATCCGACCACGGGAGGGGTTACCGCCAGCTACGCCATGCTGGGAGACCTGAACATCGCGGAACCGGGTGCGCTCATTGGATTTGCAGGCCCCAGGGTGATTGAGCAGACCATCCGCCAAAAGCTGCCTCCCGGATTTCAACGGAGCGAGTTTCTGCTGCAGCACGGCATGCTGGACGCCATCGTCCAGCGCAAGGACCTGAAGGACTACTGCGTCAAGGCGCTGGAGTTCTTCGGATTCTAGCTGTTCCGCCTGTCTTCCCCAGCCCGCGCTGCCCCGCCGGGTTGCCCGGCGCAGGCGGCCCTTGAACCGGGGCGCTCCCGGTCCCTTGCGGCAACCGGCTTCCGACCATGGATTACCCCCAGGCGGTATCCTATCTCTATTCGCTCGGCAACGAAGTGGCCACCGCCAAGCTGGGGCTGGAAAACATCCGATGCCTGCTGAGCTTCCTGGATGATCCCCAGGACCGTTTCCCCTCGGTGCTCATCGCCGGCACCAACGGCAAGGGCTCGGTAGCCGCCTTCTGCGAGTCGGTTCTGCGCACCCAGGGGTACAGAACCGGACTCTATACCTCCCCCCACCTGGTCCGCATCCGGGAGCGCATGCGCATCGGCGGCGCGGAGATCCTTCCGGCGGACCTGGCTCGCCTGACGGTCACCGTCAAGGAGGCGGTGGGGCAACTCCTGGCCGGGACTGTCCGAAACGGCCGCCGCCTGAAGCTGGAGCGCCACCCCACCTACTTCGAGTTGGTCACGGCCATGGCCTTTCTCTACTTCGCGGAAAAGGAGGTCGAGATCGCCATCCTGGAGGTCGGACTGGGAGGACGCCTGGACGCCACCAACGTGGTCGATCCCATCGTTTCGGTGATTACTCCGGTAGGCTACGATCACCAGGCCAGCCTGGGCAGCGACCTGAAAGCCATCGCCGGGGAAAAGGCCGGGATCGTCAAGCCGCGCCGGCCCGACGGACCGGAGAAGGAGCGTCAGCTTGCCGTGGTTTGCAGCAACCAGGAGGAAGAGGTTCTGGAGGTCATTCGAAATCAGTGCCGGACTGCCGGAGCTCGCCGGCTTCCGTCCCTTCAGCGCCTGGAATGCCGGTCGGTCCGCCACCGGCTGGAAGGGTCGACCCTGGACCTTCACCCGGTGCTGGAATCCCGGCTGAAGCTGAAGGTCCCTCTTCCCGGAAGCCACCAGGTCGAAAACGCCCTGACCGCGGTCAGGACCCTGGAGGTGCTGCACGGCTCCGGCTTTCCGCTGGGGCCGGAGGCGATCGAGCGAGGGATCGCCCGTACCCGCTGGCCGGGCCGGCTGGAAGTGCTGCCCGGGAGGCCCCGGGTGGTGCTGGACGGCGCCCACAACCCGGCGGCAGCCGAGTCGGTTGCCCGGCACATCCGGACCTTCCTGTCCCCCGAGCAGGTCGTCCTGGTCTACGGCTCGCTGAGGGACAAGGACATCCCCGGAGTGTTCTCCCTGCTGAGTCCGCTGGCCCGAGAGGTGATCCTGACCCGGCCCGATTCCGAACGCGGGGCGGCGCCCCGGGACATCGTCCGCAGCGGTTGGACGGGAGGCCGCGCGGTCCGCTGCAGGGTCCGGCTGGAGGACGCCTGGGCATTGGCCCGTAGCCTGGCTCGACCGGAAGACACGCTGCTGGTCGCCGGTTCGCTCTACCTGGTGGGGGACTTCAAGCGCCTCACGGCCGGGTTCGACCGGCCCCGGCCTGCTCCGGAAGCGGCCGCCAGCCCGACTATTTCGACACCCGGTCGGGAGGGCGGGGTGTCGGGGTGGGCCGCCGAGAGCGCCGGCGTCCAATCCGCCAGCGACAATCCCTGGACCACCCACTGACCCATAGAGACAGACCCCTTGGCCCTTTTCAAACCCGCTACCGATCCCACGCCCAATCCCGGGGACCTCAGTCCCGAGGCAGCTCCCACCGAAGTCGTCCACCCCGAGGAGTCTCTCCGGCGCCGGGATCGAGCCACCATTGCCTCCCTCTCGGGGGCTCATTTCGTCAACGACACCTATGCCAACTTTCTGGGACCGCTGCTGCCTCTGATCGTGGGCAAACTGAGCCTGACCATCGCCCAGGCGGGCTGGCTGGGAGCTGTCCTGACGGTCTCCTCCTGCTTCATGCAGCCCGTCTACGGCTACCTTTCGGACCGCTACCTGGTGCGCTTCTTTGCCGTCTTCAGCCCGTTGATCACCACTGTCTTCATGTCCTTCATCGGGATAGCCCCCAATTTCACGGTGCTGGCCCTGCTGCTGGCCGCCGCCGGCGTCGGGATAGCCTCATTCCATCCCCAGGGAGCCGCCTTGATCGGCGCGGCCAGCCGGGACCGGAGCGGCCTGGGCATGTCCATCTTCATCGGCGCCGGAACCCTGGGCTTTGCCCTGGCCCCGATCATCGCCCCCTACACGGTGGAACTGTTCAGCCTGGAACGGTCCTACTTCATCATGATTCCGGGAGTGCTGGCCTTTGCCGTCCTCTACTTTCTCATCCCGAACGACCCTCCCCAACCTGTCGCCACCCAATCCCGGGGAGACCTGAAGGACCTGCTGCTACCGATGTGGCGTCCGCTGCTGATCCTCTACCTGCTGGTGGTGATCCGTTCGGCGGTCCAGATCGGGTTCGTCCACTTCCTGCCGCTCTACTTCTTCCAACAGGGGAACGACCTGATTGCCAGCGGCCGCCTGGCCTCCGTGTTTACGCTCTTCGGCGCCATGGGCGGTTTCGCCGGAGGCGTGCTCTCCGACAAGGTGGGCGGCCGCAGCGTGATCGTCTATTCCACGCTGCTGGCCCCGCCGTTCCTGGCCGCCTTCTTTCTGACCGAGGGTGTTCTCTCGTCCGTCTTCCTGGCCTCGGGAGCCGCCCTGCTGCTCTCCACCCTGCCCGTCAACGTGGTGATGGCCCAGAAGATGCTGCCGCAACGAACCAGCATCGCCTCCTCCCTGATGATGGGGTTCGCCTGGGGCATGGCCGGACTGGCCATCCCGGTGGTGGGCGCGCTGGCCGACCGGATCGGCCTGGGCTCGGCGCTGCTGCTGGTGGTCGGCCTGGCGGCGTTCGGCTTCGTGCTCTCCCTGTTCCTGCCCAAGGATTCCGCAGCGGACAGGGGAACCGGACAGATCACGTGTCATTAAATCCGATCACTTCACATGCTACCGGCAACTACTACCGGTCGATTTTTCAAAGCACAGGCGATCTGCTAGACTGGAACCTCGGTGCCGGCCCTGCCGGCCAGATGCCGTCCCGCCAACCCATGCGCCCGTAGCTCAGATGGATAGAGCGACAGCCTCCGGAGCTGTAGGCCGCAGGTTCGAATCCTGCCGGGCGTACCATTCTTCCTTCCAAAGAAGTCCAACTAAGTTCATTAGTGGTTTATTTTCAATAGAATACTCTGATTAAACGTCTATGCCTGTCCAATAGTATCTCTTGACAACCAACGGAAAATGGGGGCATAATTAGGGGCATTCGGATTGTTACTGCAAGGAAATGCCCCCACATGTCCCTTAGCGACATTGCCATCCGACGCGCCCGGCCCGGCAATAAGGCCAGAAAGATGTTCGACGGCCGCGGGCTGTATCTCGAAGTCGCACCCCGGGGAGGCAAATACTGGCGATTGAAGTACCGCTTTGCAGGTAAGGAAAAAAGACTTTCTTTGGGCGTCTATCCCGACGTTTCCCTGAAAGAGGCCCGACAAGGTTGCGAGGATGCCCGGCGGCTGCTGACACGGGAGATTGACCCGAGTGAGCATCGCAGGGCATTGAAGGCTGCAAGAAGGCAACAGGTGTCGAACAGCTTTGAAGCCGTGGCGCGCGAATGGTTCGCCAGGCACAGGCCCAATTGGGCCGAGAGTCATTCCAGCCGTCTCATCAGCCATCTGGAACGGGATATTTTCCCCTGGATAGGAGGCAAGCCCGTAGCTGGCGTCACCCCTTCCCAGTTATTGGAGGTGGCCCGCAGAGTGGAACAGCGCGGAGCTCTGGAAACCGCTCATCGGGTGCTCCAGAACTGTGGACAGGTGTTTCGTTACGCAGTCGCCACAGGACGTGCGAATTACGATCCGACGCCGGTCTTGAGAGGGGCATTGCCGCCGGTGAAGGGAGGGCACTTCGCCGCCCTGACCGATCCCAAGAAAATCGGCCCCTTCCTGAGAGTGTTGGACGGCTACGAAGGGTCGCTGATCGTGCGTTGCGCCTTGCGGCTGGCCCCGCTGGTTTTCGTTCGGCCCGGCGAGCTGCGCAGGGCTGAATGGAAGGCCATCGATCTGGAGGCGGGCGAGTGGCGTTTTACCGTCGCCAAGACCGACACTCCGCATCTGGTTCCCCTTTCCCGCCAAGCGGGGGAGATTCTGCGTGAACTTCACCCGCTAACCGGAAACGGACGCTACGTCTTCCCGAGCGGCCGGACTCCGAGAGGAGACCGGCCCATGAGCGAGAACGCCGTCCTGGCCGCCCTGCGGAGCCTGGGCATCGGCAAGGAGGAAATGACGGGGCATGGCTTTCGGGCGATGGCAAGAACCCTCCTGGATGAAGTGTTGGGCTTTCGGCCCGATTACATCGAACACCAGCTGGCTCATGTGGTGCGTGATCCTCTTGGGCGAGCCTACAAC
>JAPPFQ010000725.1 GCA_028875135.1 Acidobacteriota bacterium | reverse complement strand
TCGAGAAAAATGCCGCCGCTCACGGCCAGGGTCGGCGAACCCGAGGACCACTTGGCCTCAACCGCGTCGGGGTACTTCACCCTGTCGGTCATGGGAACGGATTCGTTGTAGCCGGGCACCGGATCCCAGCCGTAGTTGCCGCCGGCAACCAGCAGGTTGATCTCGTCGTCCACCCTCGGTCCGTGCTCCACCGCCCACATCTGGTCGGTGCCGGGCCGCAGCGCCAACCCCTGCACGTTTCGATGGCCATAGGTGTAGACCCGAGGCGATGAAGAGAATGGGTTGGTCGGCGCCCCGTCGCCCGTGGATGCGTCGACCCGTAGAACCTTGCCTCCCAGCGACGACAGATCCTGCGGGACGCTCCCCGAGGCCGCGTCCCCCGTCGTAATCCACAGATAGCCCTCCGGTCCGAAGCGCAATCGGCAGCCGCCGTGACGACCGCTGGTGGCCGGAATGCCGCCGACCAGCGGATCGGCGACCCGGGTAGCCGCTGTGTAGGCGGCGTTCATGGTCCAGGCGATCACCTGGACCTCGGGACCCACATGACCCTGGCAGGTGTAAAAGCGCCGGTTGGAGGCAAAGTCCGGATCGACGACGATACCCATCAGTCCGGTTTCGCCGGAGGCGAACAAGTCTTCCATGTCGGTCTCGACCTCGCGAATCGTGCCGTCGGTCCCTCGACTGCTGAGCCCGCCGCTTCTCTCAGTGAACAGCATGGTTCCATCGGGCGCGAAATCCAGGTCCCAGGGAATGACAGGGCCGTAAACCACGGTGGAAACCACCAGGGCGGGCGGCGGGCTTTCGGTCGACTGGCCAGCGAAAGCTGGAGGCTTGTTCCTGCTCAACGAGGAGTGCGTGGACTGGGCCGGTTTCCCCGGGAACCCCCAGGCTCCCTTGAGGGCGAGCTCAGTGCAGGGTGCAAGCAACGCCAAGACAAGGTTGGAGACTACTCGTCGGCACCGACCGCAACCACTCCGGTGCCCGCCTCGGATCTGCGGCGCCAATACGCGGTGGGTCAGGCAGGATGCACGGTCCGCGCCCGCGCATGGACAATGCCGCACCGGAAGCTCCCGATGTTCGTTCGATTGATACATCTCGGCCATTGTTCCTGCGGTCCGCGGTCCCGGACCATGGCCGGACACACGTCAACCGGCAAGGAGCGTCAGCCTGAGACGGCTCCGTAAAAATATACGAAGAGTGAATAGTTCGTCTATTGTAGTGGTAAACGTGTGAATAGAGCTACAAAATAATGAATCGAGGGGCGATGGGTCTGCTGCCTCTCCACCGAAGATCAGTCTCACCTCACAGGCTTCTTCCCCGTCGAAATTCAGGCTCAGCTCCCCCGTCGTGCGGCAGGCGTACCGGTTGCTCGTCCGGCGAATGGCGCGGTGGGTCTCACGGTGTGCGAATCGGCCGAATCGTGAAGCACGATGTCAGCCCTATGCGTCCCTGAGCAGGTGACCTTTGTGGCACTTGCCGGAACGGAGTCGAAGGCAACAGGAGAGTACAGCCGGCCATCTCCCTAGTAACGACCTCGCAGGCGACAACCTGTCTTTACCTGAGGCCGCTTGGTCGACCGGTCGGGTGAGGCGGGAGAAAAGGACGTGGTGAAGGGGGTGAACGATGAAGTCGAGACTCAGCGGAAGTGTCGCAGTTGTGGTTGTTTCCGGGGTGGCTCTGATGTACTGCGAGTCTTGGGCGTTCGGCCAGGATCCGTCCGAGACCGACAAACCCGGCTTTGGACGCTTTTACATGATCGGAGGCAGCAGAAGTATTGGATGGGGTGTGAGCCACAGCGGTTACAAGGGGCCCTATGCCGGAATCGAAATGGTGTGGAATCCAAGTCCGAATCCCCCCACCGAATTCGAGTCCGAGACGGAGATCAACTTTCCGATCGGCTATTCCTTTCCCTTGTCGTCCCGTGTCACCTTGACGCCCTACGGGCTGCTTGGCTACGCCATGAGCTCCAAGTGCATCGACCGCGTACCGGGGTCCTGCAGAATTTTCATGCCCGAGGAGTATCCGGAACATCGGTTTACCGACGGCCTGCTCGACTACCGGGAGGCCACCCACTTCAATGGTGGAGGCGGTGTGGAGTTTGCCTTCAGGGGGAAAAAGCACGGCTTCTCGATAGGCGTCAGAGCCACCAGGCGCAGCGGCTTTTCCATGATATTCGGAATCACCTTCTAGACGGGCGGCGCTTCAGACCAACAAGCTGAAGCTGTGCCGGTTTGCCCACCGAAACAGTCAGAAGAACCGAAACGAGTAGAGCCGGGCCTGCTGCAGCGTGAACCTCAATTGAATGACCTGTCCCTGCAGGCGCCCAAGGCTTTCCTCTCCATTCCAGCGGACCACCTGGCGGGTCTCATCAAAGCGCTCCATGAGGCACTCGGCCTTGCCGTACCCTTTCAGGGGAAGGCCGTCGCTGCCGAGGATCTCCACCTGGACCCGTCCTCGTGGGGCGGCGGCGTTGATGGCCAGGCGCTCCCCTTCGAAGGTGAAGGGCCTGGTGGTGAGGCTTCCCTCGGCCGAACCGGCCTGGAGCGAGACGAATCCATCCAGTCTGAGCTTGGCCAGGCCGATGCCGTTGGTCACGCGGGACACCCCCGGCGGTAGGCTGTGGTTGTGATCCACCCCGAAGCCGGTGTAGTAGATCCAGATCTCATCCCCCACCAGCAACGGTGCCTGCAGCGGATAGATGGTGCCCCAGTCGAAGTCTCCCGGACGTTGGGAAAGCGGCAGGAACACCTGGCGGTCGCCGGCCCGCAACCAGTTTCTGCCGTCCCGGCTGTAGGTGAGCTGCACCGCTCCCCGGCAGTACTCGGGGTCGTAGCTGAAGACCGTCATCAGGCCCAGGCGCAGGCCGTCGTAGGCCAGGACCTCCATGTTGTAGAACTGGTCACGGTTGAGGGGGTCTTGGCCGTCCGCTCCCAGGATGGGGCGGTAGTCGGTCCAATGCACGAAGTCCCGGCTGAGCGCCTGGCCCACCCGGCGCAGGCTGTGATTGCGGGGATGACGCTCACGCCGGGGGTCCCAGAGCCGCCGCCAGGTCTCGACCGCCTCCGGGTCGGTGGTCAGGCCGGGCCGCACCTCCGCAATGCGCCCGGTGCGGTCCCGCACGATGGCCACGTACTTCCCGAGACCCTCGTCCCAGTAGGGCGCCATGTGGCTGTCGTGGCCGGGTGGAACGAACAGCACCGGAAGCCCCTGGTTGTAGGGTTTCCAGTTCAAGCCGTCGGCGGAATAGGAGGCGTGGACCTTGTAGCCCTTCCACATGTGCAGCATCTTGTACCGCCGGTCCGGATCGGTCTCCCTTGCGTCCAGGAAGACCCCGCTGGCCACCCCGCTGTGGGGCATCACGATGTTGTTGCGCTTGCTGCCGTTCGCTTCAATCGTTCCCAGCAGGGGCTTTTGCCAATGGACTCCGTCACGGCTGGTGGCGTAGCAGAGGCGGGACAGTTCGTCCCCTCCCTCTCCGGGGTGCAGGCTGTACCAGATTTTGAACAGGCCCTCCTGCCGGTCGTAGAGGACGCTGGAGAATCCGATGAACATGCCGGCGTCCCAGGCGTCGTTCCCCTTGGGAACACGGGACAGCAGGGGATTGCCGGAGACCTTTTCCGGTTGATGCAGAACGCGGGACAGTCCGGTCATGGACCGGATGAGAGTGTCGTCGAGGAAGAGCTGCCGCCGGCTGCCCAGGGCCGGCGCGTCTTCGGGGGTGGCGCCGGGCTCCGGGGCGCAGGCCGTAAACAGGCTGACGGCCAGAAAGAGCAGCGCGCTGCCGGGGAACCATGGCCGCTTGAACGTCACGGGGTCACCCGTTTCCCTGTTCGCGGCCTTTCTGCTGCCGGCCCCTGAGGCTCCTGACCGAGAAGAGGATGAGGGTGATTGACAGCACCAGGCCGATCGCTAACCCGGAGAGGAGGCCGTTGCCCAGCAAAAGATCGCTCCAGAGTTCTCCGTTGTGCAGGCCTACCAGCCATTCCTTGGTCTGTTCCGAGTACCAGCCCTCACTTCCGCTATGGGGGCGGAAGTAGAGAATCATCCCAGTGAGGGCCGTCAGGCAGAAATGGACCGCCGTAAAGCGGTAGAACCAGATTTTCATCCGAGTCAACTCCCTGGTGACTTCCTCTCCGCCGGGGCGGATCGGTGGTGAAGCGATTCAACTCGACGGCAGACTGAGCAGCTCTTCGGGGACCTCCAGGTCGATTCCGCTGTCCGGGGCCGGCAGTCGCAGCGCCCACAAAACGGCCTGAACCGCCAGCCGGCGGTAGGGCTCCAGCCGCCAGTTCCGGTGGAAATGCAAGCCGCTGAAGCCGAACGAGCGCCCCCCGTCGCCGCGTTCCCAGGCCCAGGCGACCGTCTCCCGCTTTTCCTCGATGTCGGCCTGCACCAGGGGGAAGATGCTCGAGGTGGGCTGCACGAACTTGAGGCGGTAGTAGAACTCGTCGTGGACGGTGAAATCGGTAATGCCTCGGGTTACCGGGTGGTTGGGCGCCGGGATCCTGGCCGTCACCTCCAGGGTGTCGTGCTTGCGGTCGGGGCCCCCGTGGCAGCCGCCGAACAGCTTGACGAAATTGGCGATGTTGCCGGCCTCGACCGTTCCCATTCCCCAATGAAGCACCACCATCGCCCCTCCCTTGCGGGCGAATCGCTGCATGGCCGCCAAACGGTCGGCGTCGTTGCTCAGCCACTTGGCGCCCTGCGAAACGAAGAGAACCAGGCCGTCGGCCGAATCCAGCAGGGACGGACCCTCGCTCCAGGGCTCGTCGGCCGAGACCACCACCGCCTCCAGGTCGGGGAACTGCTTGAGGCAGTGATCCAGAATCCGCACACCGGGCAGAAACTCGTGGGTTCCCGGGGGATGGCCGTCAGGCCCCTGTCCGATCAGCAGCAGGCGCGTCTTGCCGGAATCGACCGGTTCCTCGGAACCGCAACCTGACACCGTCGCCAATGTCAGCAGAGCCGCCAGCAAGCAGAGGTGAGGTCTTGAGTGATGCATGAATGCGATCCTCAGTGATGTCGGATATCCGTACCAGGTCAGTACCTGCCGGGAGCGGGCGGGCATGCTGCCGGCAAAATCCTTCGGCCGGCTTCAGAAGTTGTAGTTGTCGATATTGCCGGCGTCGAAAATAAGCGGCGGCCCCAGCAGGACTTCCCCGTCCCGCACCTCCACCCCCTTGAGCCTGCCGAAGTCGTAGCGTCCCGGAGGCAGCGGGCCCTGCTTGAGCCGGTGAGCGACCCGAATGGTCAGATAACCCAGATCGACCGGATCCCAGAGGCAGAACTCGCGGACCGTGCCGTCCTTGATATATTCCCGCATCTCCTCGGGCATGCCCAGCCCGGTCACCTCGATTTGACCGATCTTGTTGGCGTCGCGCACGGCCTTGGCCACGGCGGGGAAGGAGACGGAGGTGATACCCCAGATGCCCTTCAGATCCGGGTAGGCGCTGAGGGCTTCGGCCGTCTGCTCCTGGCACTTCTGCTGGTCCTCTCCGGGGGTCAGATGCTGGAGCAACCGCATTTCGGGATATTTCTCCCGAATCCGCTCCCGCATGTATTTCATCCAGGTGTTCTGGTTGGAGGCCGTGGGAGTCCCGCTGACGATGAGGTAGTCGCCCGGCAGGGAAGCGCCCTGCGCCCGGACCCCTTCGGCCATGATGTCGACCAGGGTGTGGCCGATGGCCCGGTTGGGGGCCTGGTTCACGAAGACGGAGCGCCGCGAGAGCTCGGGATTGGCATCGGTGTCCCAGGTGAGGACCAGGGCGCCGCTTTCCCCGGCGCTGCGCAGCGTCCGCGAGATGGCCTCGGGGTCGTTGGGAGCCACCGCGATTACGTCGAACCCCTGAGCCATCCACCCGTCGATCATCTTGATCTGGTCC
>JAPPFQ010000414.1 GCA_028875135.1 Acidobacteriota bacterium | reverse complement strand
CTCCACCGCCAGCCAGTCCAGCAGCTCCGGATGGGTGGGGCGGGCCCCCGACTTCCCGAAATTGCCCAGGGTGTCGACGATCCCCCGGCCGAAATGGTGCTTCCAGATGCGGTTGACCATGACCCGGGCCGTGAGGGGATGTTTCCGGTCCACCAGCCACTTGGCCAGGGCCAGGCGCCTTCCGGTCTTTTGGGATCCCGGCCAGGGAGGCTCCACCCGGAACGGGGTTCTGCCGTCGGTCAGCACCGAGGGCACCCCCGGACCCACCAGCCGGCCCGGGCTCAAGTAGTCACCCCGCTGGAGCAGATAGGTGGGAGAGGGGGCTCCCCGGTCCCAGAGCGCCCGAATACGGGGCTCCGCCTCCTGCTCGTACTGCAGCCAGGCGATCTGGCGCTCCAGCTTCTCCGCCTCCCGGCGGTAGACGGCGTCCCGTTCCTTCAACTCGTTGGCGGTGACGGTCAAAAGCTGCATATACTCCTTGGCCAGGGACTTCTGCCCGCTGTCCCGATTGTCCTCGGGAGTCTTCAGCAATTGCCTCAGGTCCCGGGCCAGGGCGGGGGCGATCTGATCCAACCGCTCCTCCAGTATGCTGTCGCTCAAGTCCCTACCCTTTTCCTCCAACGCCTGCTGCAGTTCCTTGACCTGCTCTTCCAGGACCTCGTTCCCGGCCTTCCGCTCCTTTTCCTGCTCCAGCAGCCGCATGGGATTGGTCATGGGAGGCACGTAGGGCAGGACCCGCTGCTCGAACTTCACCACCTCGCTGATCGGCGTTCCCGCCAGCCAGTCGAACTCGTCCAGCGCCCCCTTCAGGAGATCGGCCAGGCGGAAGTAGTCCCGCTGGGGAATGGGGTCGAACTTGTGGCTGTGGCAGCGCGCGCACTGGAGCGTCATCCCCATGATGCCGGTCCCCAGGATCTCGATTTCATCGGCGATGACGTCGAAGCGGTCCTCCACGAAGCTGAGCTCGTAGCCGGTGCTGTCGGGCCCCATGCGCAGGAAGCCGGTGGCGATCAGGTTGTCGACCATCTCCCGGGTAATCACCGGAGCCGTCTCGTAGTCGACCAGCTCGTCTCCGGCGATCTGCTCCATGAGAAAGCGGTCGTAGGGTTTGTCGGCGTTCAGGGACCGGATCACGTAGTCCCGGTACCGCCAGGCATGCTTCCTGGCGGGCCCGTTGGCATTGACCTTCCCGCCCTCGTGGTCGGAGTAGCCGGCCAAGTCCAGCCAGTACCGACCCCAGCGTTCCCCGTAGCGCGGCGACTCCAACAGGCGGTCCACCAACCTCTCGTAGGCCCGCGGATCCCCGTCTTCCAGGAATTGCCGGACCTCGGAGGGCGTCGGAGGCAGGCCGGTCAGGTCCAAGGAGGCTCGCCGGATCAAGGTCAACCGATCGGCTTCGGCCGAAAGCGACAATCCCCGGTCTTTCAGTTTTCTCAAGACGAAGGCGTCGATGGGATTGACCGCCTGATTCCCATGTTCGACCGGCGGGGGCTCGACCTGCCGGGGCGGCCGGAAGGCCCAAAACTCGCGGTCTCGGTCGCTCACCAGAGGATCGGGCTCAGTGCCGGCAACGTCGGGCTCGATGTCCTCTTCCGGAGCGCCCTGCAGGATCCACTGCCGGAGCTTTTCCAGGTCCGAATCCGAAACGGGGGTGACCCCCACCTCGAAGAGCCGTTTCTTGGGAGGCATCTTCCCCGAACGGATCATCTCCACCATCAGGCTCTGGTCCGGCCTTCCCGGAATCAGCGCCGGCCCCGATTTCCCGCCCCGCACCATGGAGGCCCGGCTCCTCAGGTCGAGGTCATTGCCCTGGCGGCGCAGCCCGTGACAGGTGGTGCAGTGGCGCAGCAGGATCGGGATCACGTCGTGCTGATTGAGGGCCTGACTCGCGGCTGCCTCTTCCGGCCCGCTGGCCAGGCCGGTCTCGATCCAGGCCTTGATGGTTTCCCTTTGCGCCTCCGGAAGCCCCCCTTCCAGATCCGGGGGCATCGAACCGCTATCGATCAATTGATAGAGCTTGCTCTCCGAGACCCGTCCCGGCACCACCACCGGACCGGACTCGCTGCCTTTCAGGACGCTGGAGAGCTCGCTGAGATCCAGCTCCTTCATCATCAGCTCCTCGCCATGGCAGCGCAGGCAATGTTCCTGGAAGACGGGAAGGATCTTCTCCTGGAATGACTTCTCCCGGGCCGGCAGTTCCCCGCTCCCGGCAGGCGCGGAAGCGGCCCCGGGCAGAAAGGCCCAGCAGAAAAGAACCAGGCCCACCAGCAGGCCCACAGCCCTCGCCGAATGGTTTCTTGTTGGCTGGGGAGAAGAAAGATTCATGGACGAGTCTTCAGGGGGCGAACCCCGTCCTATTCGAAACCAACGCCTTTGCCTGGTGGGTGGAGACCGGCTCAAAGTCGAACATGGGTAGAATATTAATTTACATGGATGCACAGGATGCACAGGATTTTTTTCTGGGGACTGCGGGCTTGCAGTCCTGAACATCCGCCAATCCGCACGCGATCATCGCCGGAGTCAACCTCTTATGCAGCAGCGTCGCGTCCTGATTATCCTGTGTATCCTGTGCATCCATGTTCAATTTCCATAAAACCCGTTTTAGTGATTATTGTAGAGAACTCCACTAGCTTCCGCCATAAATCCAAGCCCACCTTCCGCTCGCCCCGGTCCTGGTGGCAAAGTGCCGGAGCACATCGAAAAGGATTCGGGCCGGCGCGCTAGTCGGCCGCGTCTTCGCCTCGGGCGTGGGCCCGCTCGCGGGCGCTCGGGTTGACGGATGGACGGAAGGGGACCTCGCACACCCAGGCGGGGTCCGGCCGTCCCGGTTCAGTTGCATAATCGTCTGGCAGCCAGACCCGCAGCTCGGTCCCGACCTCGGACTTGCCGAGCGGCACGTAGCCCAGGGCGATGTTGCAGCCGATCTCCGGGGCGTGCCAGGGCGAAGTCAGGTATCCGATCGGGTCTCCGCCGGCGGCGTCCGAGACCAGCCAGAAGTCCGGCGCATAGTCGTCGATGGGCTTGCCGCCCAGGGTCATGCCCACCATGACCATCCTGAACGGCGGTCTGCCGGCCTCGATCTCGGCTCGCATCCGTTCGAGGGCCGCCCGCCCGATGTAGTCGCCCCTTTTCCTGCGCGGCACCTGGTAGGCCAGGTTGCACTGGAACGGCACCGTCTCATGGTCCATGTCCTGGCCCCAGGACAGGATGCCGGCCTGGATGCGGCGCTGATGGCCGGGAGCGATGACCATCAGTCGGTGGGGTTCCCCCGCCTCGAGCACCGCGCTCCACAGCGTTTCGGCGTGCAGGGTCGCGTCCCGCAGGTAGATTTCGTAGCCCTTCTCGCCCGAGAAGCCGGACTGGGAGACGACGACCGGACAGCCCCCGATCTCCGCTTCCAGCAGGCCGTAGTAGGGGATATCCCGAATGGCGCCTCCGACCAGATCGACCATCAGGGCGAGCGACTTCGGCCCCTGTATCTGCACCGGGCAAACATCGATCTCGTCGATCTCCACCTCCATGCGCAACCCCACGTTGACGCCCTGCAGCCAGTACAGCAGGTCGGAATCGGCCAGCGAGAACCAGAACTCGTTGCGGGATAGGCGCAGCAGCACCGGGTCGTTCAGGATGCCGCCCTTCTGGTTGCAGAGGATGACGTAGCGGGCGCTCATCGGCTCGATGAGGGTCGCGTCGCGGGTGATGACGTAGTCGACGAACCGCTCGGCGTCGGTTCCGGCGACCCGGATCTGCCGTTCGACCGCGACGTTCCACAGAGTCACGTGCTGCGTCAAGGCCTCGTGCTCGGCCGCGGCTCCGCCATCCTGGGGCCGGACATAGCCGCGCGGATGGTACACGCGGTTGTAGACGGTGGCACGCCAGCAGCCCGACGCATGGGACAGGTGCCAGTAGGGCGACTTGCGCACGCGAGTGGAGATGAGCAGTTCGGTGGGGGTGCGGCCACTCTGGCGCAGGTTGATGGGTACCATGCGGTCGGACTGGTCGACGCCGCGCGGCTGACCGCTCATGGATCCTCCCTTCGCATCCTTGCCAACCAGCGTCCGGCGGACGTTTGCAGGAGCGGGACGGACTGAATTATCATGCACGATTCCGGCCGCGGTCAACCGTGCAGGGTCGCTGTCGAGGGACGGCCCGCGGCCTGGGTCCCCGAGCCCAACCGGGAGATGAGAATGAAGGGGCACAACGAGAGCAGCACGGTCCGGCCCGCCGCGCCGAAGCGTGCAAGCATCGCCGTGATCGGCGCCGGCATCGTCGGCAACTGCCTGGTGGGGCACCTCGCGGAGCTGGGTTGGCGCGACCTGCTGCTCATCGACAAGGGACCGCTGCCCAGGCCCGGGGGCTCGACCGGCCATGCCTCGAACTTCATCTTTCCGACCGACCACAACCGCGAGATCGCGATGCTGACCCTGGACAGCCAGCGCCAGTACGAGGCGCTTGGCGTCAACACCACCTGCGGAGGCATCGAGGTGGCGCGCACCGAGGCCCGCATGGAGGAATTGCGCCGCCGCATGACCTCGGCCCGGGCCTGGGGCATCGAGGCCGAGCTGCTGTCGCCGGCCGAGGTCGTCGCCAAGGCTCCGTTCGTGAACGGCGAGGTGATTCGGGGCGGTTTCTACACTCCCAGCGTGTCTGTGGTCGACTCGGTCCGGGCGGGTACGATCATGCGCGAGCGGGCGCAGGCGAAGGGCGTGCTCACAGTGCTGGACAACACCGAGGTCACCGGACTCGAGGTGACCCGCCCCCCCTTGGGCCGCCCGCGCATCCGCGCCGTTGTCACCGCAGGCGGGGCGATCGAGGTGGAGCAAGTGGTGATCGCCTGCGGGGTCTGGAGCCCGCGCCTCGCCGCCATGGCCGGCGCCACCATTCCCCTTACGCCGGCCGTGCACCAGATGGCCAACTTCGGCTCGATCGACCTTCTGCACCGGACCGGCAACGAGATCGGCTATCCCATCGTGCGCGACATGGACACGTTCATGTATGAGCGGCAGAGTGAGGACGCCATGCAGGTCGGCTCCTACGCCCATCGTCCCATCCTGGTGCCTCCCGACGACATTCCCTCGCTGGCCGAGGCCGAGCGTTCGCCCACCGAGTTGCCGTTCACCTCCGGCGACTTCGCGCCCCAGCTCGAACACGCCCGCGAGATCATGGGCGCGCTGCTGGCCGGGTCCGAGATGCAATACGCGGTCAACGGCCTGCTGTCGCTGACTCCCGACGCAAACCAGGTGCTGGGAGAGACGGCCGAGGTGGAGAAGCTCTGGTCGGCCGCGGCCGTCTGGGTCAAGGAAGGCCCGGGCACGGCGCGGCTGGTGGCGGAGTGGATCACCTACGGCTACCCGCGCCTGTGCGATCCGCACGGGTCCGACGTCACCCGATTCTATCCCCACGAGCGGACGGTGCAGCACATTGGCCGGCGCTGCCAGGAGCACTTCAACAAGACCTACGGCATCGTGCATCCGCGCGAGCAGTGGGCCTCGGCCCGCGGCATGAAGCGAGCGCCCTTCCATGACCGGACCGCCGCCCTGGGCGCCGAGTTCCACGAGGCGCGCGGCTGGGAACGCCCCCAGTGGTACGCGAGCAACGCCGACCTGGTTTCGCGCTACGCGGTCGCCGACCGCCCCCACGAGTGGGACCGGCGCTGGTGGTCGCCGATCATCAATGCGGAACACCTCCACCTGCGGGAGAAAGTGGGCATCGTCGATCTGAGCGGGTTCCAGATCTTCGACGTGTCCGGTCCCGGTGCAACGCCCTACCTCGAGGGGCTGACGGTGAACCGCTGCAATCGTCCCGTCGGCCGCTGCATCTACACGCCGCTGCTCACGCCCGAGGGTGGCATCCGAGCCGATCTCTCCATTCAGCGGCTCGCTG
>JAPPFQ010000189.1 GCA_028875135.1 Acidobacteriota bacterium | reverse complement strand
CTCCTTGACTGCCCGGGCCACCTCCAGGGCGCTCTCGTCGCCGACCCTGAAGGTCTGAACCATCACGCTCGGCTTGCCGTCGAGCCAGGAAAACTTGTCGGCGTCTTCGAACCCGTCGACCACCCGGGCCACATCGTCCAGTTGCAGGCGACTCCCGTCCGGCCGGGTGATCAGGGTCAGCCTGGCGAACTCCTCGCCCCGGTAGGCCTGTCCCTTGGTCCGCAGAAGAATCTCGCCGCTTTCGGCCTTGACCGACCCGCCCGGAAGATCGAGCGACCTTTGCCGGACGGCTGTCGCCACTTGATCGAATGTCAGCCCGTGGCGCCTCAGATCCTCCTCGGAGACCTCTATCGAGATTTCATAGAGTCGCGCGTTCCTCAATTCCACCTGGCTGAGTTCCGGGAGCAGCAACAGTTCATCCCGAACCTGCTCGCCGAGCCGTTTCAAGGTGAGTTCGTCGGCATCCCCCGAAATGGAAACGAAGATCACCTGATTTCGGATTCTGGCCTCCTCGATCACGGGTTGCTCGGTTTCCTCGGGAAAGGTGTCGATGGCGTCCACCCTCGCCTTGACTTCGTCCAGGAGCGCCCGCGGATCGTAGCCCGACTCGATTTCGATTCGTACCGATCCCATGCCCTCGTTAGCCGTCGACAGAATCCTCTCGATACCCTCCAATCCCTGAAGGGCTTCTTCCACGCGGATACAGACGGCTTCCTCGACTTCTTCGGGGGCGGCGCCGCGATAGCTCACCGATACCGAGATGACTCCGACCGCAAATTCGGGGAAGACCTCCTTCTTGAGACCGGGAAGCGTAATGGCGCCTGCCATGACGACCGTGATCATCAGCAGGTTGGCAACCACTCCGTTTCTGGCAAACCAGGCAATGAGCCCCTTCATCGATCCTCCAATAACACGCTGCGTCGCGGTCGCAATCAGGCAGGATCCCGGCCTGCGACCGAATCGTCCACAACCTCGACCCTCATGCCGTTGACCGGCGTCTGAACCACCGACACACACACCCGCTCTCCCTCACTGAGACCGGAGGCGATCAACACCTGGTCGCGCTCGGCACGCAGAATCTCGACAGTGCGATAGTAAAGGCGGTCGGTCTCATCCACTACCAGGACGTGATCGCCCCTCAGGACGGACCGCGGCAGCACAACCACGTCACTCACCCACTTCCCCCGGATTTCAGCCTCGACAAACATCCCCACGGCCAGGGGAGGACGACTCCGGTCACTGCCTCGACCATAGGGATCCTTGACCTCGGCGACGGCGTGCACCATTCGGGTGCGGGGATCGATCTCACCCTCGGTCCGAAGAATCCGACCCGACCACTGATGCCTCTTCCCCGCAAACTCGGCACTCAAAACGACCGTGGGGCCCCCTGCGGGCCGGGATTGCCCCCGATAGGCCAGAGGCAGGCGAAGGTATGCCAGCTCGTCATCCGGAATCGGCAGGCGGACCTCGGCAAAATCGACCCCGTAGAGTCGCGCAAGAGCGGCTCCGGGGGCTATGAATTGACCGACATCGACCGTCTCCGACCAGACCCGGCCGTCGTAAGGAGCCTTGACCTCGGTGCGCTCCAGATCATACTCGGCATGTTCCAGGGCCGCTTCAGCCGCTGCCAGCGAAGCCTTCGCCTCGTTGATCTGGGGCTCTCGCAACACCAGCGGGGTGGGAGGGCCGCTGCCCAGATTTTCCCATTCCTGCCTGGCCAAGGCGGCCTCCTGCTCCTCGGTCGCCAGCTTGAGCCCGGCTTGGGCCACCGCGGCGCGGGCCCGCACCACTCCCAATTGATAGACCCTCGAATCGATTCGCAGGAGTACTTCCTCGGCGTTGAAGAACCCGCCGGCAACCAGAGCCGGTGACACCCAAACCACCCGCCCCGAAACTTCCGAGGTCAACTGAGAGGTGGTTCTTGGCGCCACCGTACCCTCGGCGTGCACCGTCAACCGGCGACTCTCCGGTTTCACCTCCATGACGTGAACCAGCGGCAGCGAGATTACCGGAGGACGCTGCTCCGGCTCGGGCTTGGCTCTTATGATCAGCAGGGCGACGTAGGCGCCCAAGGCCAATACCAAGACGGGAAGTCCGATCTTGAGTGCTAGTTTCATACCCACTTTCCCTTGTAATTGCGGCTGATTCCAATCCTGATCAAGCAGTATCCCTCAGAAGCTCCCGCCCAGCGCCAAGTGCAGGTTGACCCGGTTGTCGAGCTGGAGGCGCCTGAGGGTCAGTAACTGGCTCTCCGAATCGATCGCCGTCCTCTGGGCGGCCAGCAGGGTGATGATGCCCGCCAGACCCGAGCGGTAACGCTGCTCGGCCAGTTCCCGAGCGGCAACCGATTGTTCCGCTGCTTCCTCTATCGCCTCCCGCCTGCGCCGGAGCACCTCTTCCGCCGCCAGGGACGCTTCCACGTCGTTGTAGGCAGCCAGTATGGCGCTCTCGTACCTGGCTGCCGCCTCTTCCGCCCGGGCCTGGTTGAGGGTAACTCCGGCCTTCAGCCTGCCCCGGTTGAAGACCGGCTGCACCACGTTTCCGATCAATGACCACACCAGCAATTCAGCCGACAGCAGACTCCGCAACTGGTCGCTGGAAGTGCCGAAGGAGGAGGTGAGGCTGAAACTGGGCCGGAGTTGAGCCCTGGCCTCGGCGATTCTGGCGTCGGCCGCCAGCAAATCGCGTTCGGCGGCCACCAGGTCCGCGCGACGGTGGACCAGTTCGGAGGGCAGGCCGGTCGGGACCTGTTCGGGCCCTTCGGGAAGGTCCTTCCCCAGCTCACGGCTGCCATCCGGATAGTCGCCCATGAGGATCTGGAGCTGACGGACGCCGCGGTCCGCGAGCTCCAGACGCGATTGCAGCCCTGCTTCGGCGATTCTCAACTCGGCCAGGGCCAGGCGCAGGTCCAGGGCGGGCCGGACACCGCCTTCGAAGCGGGCCCGAATGCGCCCGGCCGATAACCGGTAGCTCTCCACCGAAGATCGAGCCAACTCGACCTGCCGGTGCGCCTCGATCGCCCCAAACCAGGCTCTGGCCGCCTGTGCCGAAAGTGACAGGCGGACCGCCGCCAATTCCGCCTGGCGAGCCTGGGTGCTTGCCATTGCCGCCAGCTTTCCGGCCTTCACCTTCCCCCACAAGTCCGCCTCCCAGCCCAGGTTGAGCGACAGACCCGTACTGGAGAAGGTCCGGCTCAACACCCTGCCTTCGGCGCCGGGAAGGCGAAGCCCCAAGAAGTTCTGCTTGCGGCCTCCCAGGTCGAAGCTTGCATCCACTTGAGGCAATTGGGCGGCTGCGGCGATGCGAGCCTGGGCCTGGGCCGCTTCGATGCGAGCCGCTGCCGCTCGCAGGTCCTGGTTTCGTTCCAGGACTCGAGAGACTACCCCATCCAAACCCTCATCCCCAAAGGAGGCCCACCAATCGACCTGGCCGGCGGCCGGAATCGCTTCCCCGCCAGTCCAGGTATCGGGGACTTTCACGATTGAGGCCCGTGTGGGCCGTTGCAGCGATCGATTGCAACCGGCAGTCACAGCCGACAAAACGGCCACGAGCAGAACACCGCAAACCCACCCACTGCTCCGGATCATCCCAAGGCCTCCCTCTCTCCCTTCCCTACCGTTGCCGGAATTTCCGCTTGCGGCAGCGGGGCTCGCAGTCCGGCGGTGGCGAACCGGGTCAGCCGCTCGATATTGGCCTCGACCTCGTTCCCTTCGCTGGTTTCAGCTCGCAACTGCCGTACGAATCCAACCTGCATCAAGGTGTGGACCATGGCGCCGATGACAAAGTGCATGCGCCACATGAGTTCGGTCTTGGGCAGCTCGGGCGCCGCCTGTTCGAATGCCGCCGAAAAACGCCGGACCACCTCCTGAAAGAGGTCCACGAACATGGTCTCAAGCTGCCCCGAGGACTCGGAGTAGATCCGGCCGCAAAGCCGGGTGAAGGTTTCGCCCTTTCCCGCCTGCAGCCACAAGCGCAGCGGTGGGCCCACCAGAATGCGCACCAGTTCCTCCAGCTTGGGCTTTTGCGGCAGGGAGCGCTCCAGGAGATCGTCCAGCAGTCGCAACCGCTCCCGGTTGAGTGGATCGATACGGCGGACAAAGACTTCCCTGACCAAAGCCTCCTTGGAGCCGAAGTGGTAGTGGATGGCAGCCAGGTTCACCCGGGCTTCGGCCGTAATGGTGCGGATCGAAACCCCGTCAATGCCGAACTCGGCAAAGAGTCGCTCGGCCGTATCCAGAATCTGATCTCGGGTGTCAGAGGGCAAGGGATACTCAAATTCAATCGAACGTACGACTTAAATCATACGTATGAAATAACCCAAATGTCAAGCTGACTCCCGACCTTTTTGGGCAAATCCGCAAATGTGGGGACTCACCACCGGCAGCGGCGCCTGAAATTCCTCCCACTTCAATTGGGAGAAACCGGCTCGGGCAATACGCTCCGGGGTATCCGCATCGGGCCTGCAACCGTCCAGCAGGCTGCTCCAAACCGGGCACACCCCGCGCTGCAACCGTCTCAGCCAACTGCCTTGAGGGGCCGCAACATGCTCCAGAAAGCAGAAGCGCCCGCCAGGCTTGAGCACCCTCAGAATCTCCTCCAGGACCGCTTCCACCCGGTCCACCGAGCAGAGAACCAGGGTTCCGACCACCGCATCCACGCTGGCGTCCTCCATTCCCAGGTCCTCTGCCAGACCGGCCTTCAAGCGGACCGGCCGGTCCATCCGGGCTGCCTCTTTCCGGATATAGGAATGGAAATGGGGATTGGGCTCGATGCCGGTCCACCGCACGTCCCTGGGCAAATAGGACAGATTGACGCCGCTTCCGGGTCCGATCTCCACGACCTCGCCCGAGAGCCCCCCCAACAGGCTCCGCTTGCGTTCGGCCATCCAGCGCTCGTAGGGACCGGTCCCGCGCGCCATGGCCCAGGCAAAGGCCCGTGCTCGCCAACTGTGCTCTCCGGCTCGACGCATGGAGCGAGTCTAGCACAGCGCCGCATGGTGACGGCTAGCGGTGGCTGTGGTATCTTGAGTCGGATTCGCCCCACCCTTTCCGTGGAAACCCGTGGCAACTCCCCAACCCCTGACAAGTCTCCGACAGTTCCTGCAACTCCTGCGGCGGGAGAACCAGCTCGCGACCATCGAGGTCGAAGTGGACCCCTATCTGGAAGCCGCCGAGATCCATCGGCGAGTGATCCGGCAAGGGGGTCCCGCGTTGCTGTTCAAACGCATCCGCGGAAGCCGGTTTCCGGTGGTCACCAATCTGTTCGGCACGGCGCGGCGCATCGAGCTGGCGTTTGGCAGGGGTCCTCAGCAACTGGTCCAACAGGTGGCCACTTTGGCCCAGACCTTGCTGCCGCCTCGCCTGGGGCGCCTGTGGGGCCACCGCAACCTCGCCCGGGAAGCCCTCAAGCTGGGGACTCGCAGGGTCCGGCGGGGACCGGCGCTGGAATGCAACCAGCAACCGGCGGACCTCTCCCGCTTGCCGATTCTGACCACCTGGGAAGAAGACGGCGGTCCTTTCATTACCCTGCCACTGGTCTACACCGAGCACCCCGGCAATGGAAGCCACAACCTGGGTATTTACCGCCTTCAGGTCTACGACAGCCGATCCACCGGAATGCATTGGCAGATCCAGAAGGGAGGAGGTTTTCACTATGACGTGGCCGAGGCCTCGAACCAGTCTCTTCCGGTCACGGTATTCCTTGGGGGACCTCCGTCGCTGATCCTGGCCGCAATCGCTCCCCTTCCCGAGAATGTCGGAGAACTGATGGTGGCTTCCTTGCTGGGAGGCCACCGTATCCCCATGGTTCACCCGGCAGACAGTCCTCACCCCTTTCCCGCCGAGGCGGAATTTGTGCTGCAGGGGACCGTGCCGCCGCGTCAGCGGCGCAGGGAAGGCCCCTTCGGCGACCACTACGGCTACTAC
>JAPPFQ010000522.1 GCA_028875135.1 Acidobacteriota bacterium | reverse complement strand
AACCAACCTGGAACAGGTCACCTTCGACGAGACGTTCGACGGGTTCCCGATGTTCTCCCCGGACGGAAAGCAACTGGCCTTCGCCTCCAACCGCCACGGCAAGGTTCGCGGCGAGACCAACGTCTTCATCGCCGACTGGGTGGAGTAGGCCCGACCGGTAAACGACCCGTGGCTCCTCCCCGCCAACAGGAATTCCTCCCCCGATCCTTTTTCAACCGCCCCACCCAAACCGTCGCCCGTGAGCTGCTGGGTTGCTGTCTCATCCGAAAGCTGGGCGGCACCCCGCTGGTGGGGGCCATAGTCGAAACCGAAGCCTACGTCGGCGAGAGGGACCTGGCCTGCCACGCCAAAGCGGGCCGAACTCCGCGAACCGAAATCATGTACGGCCCGCCGGGGTTCGCCTACGTCTACTTCACCTACGGCATGCACTGGATGCTGAACCTGGTCACCGAGGCGGATGGATTCCCGGCGGCGGTGCTCATTCGGGCCCTCCAGCCCCTGGAGGGGATTGCGCGCATGCAGGAGCTCCGCAGCGGCAAGCCCCTGTCCCAATTGGCCAGCGGTCCGGCCAAGCTGACCCGGGCCATGGGGATCGCCCGAGAGGAGAACGGGCTGGACTGCTGCCAGGCCGACTCGCCGCTCACCCTGATCCGCGGGGAGGTGGTGCCGCCCTCCTCCGTGGTGGCCACCCCCCGCATCGGCCTGGGGCAGACTCCCGAGCCCTGGCTGTCCAAGCCGTGGCGATTTGCGATCCGGGGGAACGGGTTTGTTTCGAGGTGATACAGGTTACAATAGGGCCACTGAACGACCCCGACTGCGGTTCGAAAGCCTCGACCCCAGCCGGCCGACACCTCCCGAGGAACTTCATGCGCATTGGCATCGTTCTGACCCCCATTTCCGATCACCACCTCCGCCTGGCGAGCCAGGTGGGGGTCTCCGACGTGGTCATCCGGTACCCGGGACTGGAATATTCCGATCTGGCCGACCGGAAGGCCAGGATCGAGTCCTTCGGCCTGCGGGTCTCGGTCGTCGAGGGCTATCTGCCCATCGAGGACATCAAGCTCGGGGGACCCCGGCGCGATGCCGAGATCGATCAAATGAAGACCCTGGTCCGCAACATGGGGCGAGCCGGGATTGGCCTGCTCTGTTACAACTTCATCGCCGGGGGCGACTGGGCCAGGACTTCGGTCGATGAAAAGGGCCGCGGAGGCGCCCTGGTCACCGGCTTCGACCTGAGCGCCCTGCCTCAGGCCTCTTCCTCGACGGCGGACCTGCCCTCGGCCGGCCGCCTCTGGGAGAACCTGAACACTTTTCTGGAGAACATCCTGCCCGTGGCCGAAGAGTCCGGAGTCACGCTGGCCATGCATCCGGACGATCCCCCCATTCCCAACTTCCAGGGCTATCCTCGCATCATGAACCGTGTCGAAAGCTTCGAACGACTGATCGGCCTGAGCTCCAGTCCGGCCAACGGCATCTGCTTCTGCCAGGGGACCTTCGCCGAAATGGGAGTGGACATCCCATCCACCATCCGGCGCCTGGGACCCCACATCAAGTATGTCCATTTCAGGGACATCCGAGGCACAAGCAGCCGGTTCGTGGAGACCTTTCACGACGAGGGGCAGACCGACATGGTAGAGGCCATGCGGGCCTACCGCGACATCGGTTTCGACGGGGCCATACGGCCCGACCACGTTCCCCAGCTATCGGGCGAAGAAGAGGGCGAGGCCGGCTACACCACGCTGGGCCGCCTGTTTGCCGTCGGCTACATGCGAGGGTTGATGCAGGCCGTGGGTGCCGCCGAGTGATACTCCGGGAAAATAATCAATTTCGTCCCCGCCATGATTAAGGTGATCTGCCTGGATCTGGGCAAAGTCATCGTCGACTACGATCCGACCATTCCGCTGACCGCGCTCGGCACGCGCTCCGCACTTTCGTTGCCTGAAATCATGCAGGTCCTGACCGACAGGGAACCCCTGTTGCTCTTCGACCGCGGCCACTATTCCCGATCCGACTTCTACCGGACCATGTGCGCCCGCCTGCGGCTGGATGTCTCAACCGAGGAGTTCGAACAGCTCTGGACTTCCCTGTTCCTGCCCGAGCCGCTGCTGCCGGAGTCCTTTCTGCTCAGCCTGAAGCGCCGCTACCGGCTCCTGATGCTCTCCAACGTCAACGAGGTCCACTTCGAGTTCATCTGGAAGAACTATCCCCTGGTCCGCCATATCGAGGATCGACTCCTTTCCTATGAGCTGGGCTGCCTGAAACCGGAGCCCGCCATCTATCGGATCGCCATCGATCGGGCCGGAGTCCGCCCCCAGGAAATCTTCTTTGCCGACGATCGTCCCGAAAACGTCGAGGCCGCCCGCCAGGCCGGGATCGTAGCCACCTGCTTCCAGTCCGAGCAGCAACTCAGGCTGGCCCTGGGCCAGGCCGGGGTGGTCGTCGAATGACGCCGGCCGCCCGAGCAGGCCAGACCCTCACCACTGATTAACTTGCGATTTCTGATCCTGGCTGACATCCACGCCAACCTGGAGGCCCTCGAGGCGGTCCTGGAGAGGGCGCGGGGGCAGTTTGACCAGGTAATCTGCTGCGGCGACCTGGTAGGCTACGGCCCCGATCCCAACCAGGTGACCGAGGCGGTGCGGCAACTGGAACCGGCGTTGATGGTTCGCGGCAATCACGACAAGGCCGCCGTAGGATTGACCGATCTCTCCTGGTTCAACCCTCTGGCCGGAAGCGCGGTCCTGTGGACCCGGGCTCAACTATCGGAAGAGAATCGGCGCTATCTGCAGGCGATGCCCCGCGGACCGGTGGAGGGGGACGGATTCACGGTGGCTCACGGGTCCTTGCTGGACGAGGATCAGTACCTGCTGAACCTCGAGGACGCCCTGCAGAGCCTGAGCCTGCCGGCCCACCGGTTGACCTTCTTCGGACACACCCACGTTCAGGGCGGATTCACCTGGTTCAAGGAACAGCGGGCCGGGCCGTTGGATCCCGGTCTGAGGAAGGGAGCCGCCGAGAGCCGCCTGGCGCTCGATTCGGAGAACCGGTACCTGATCAACCCCGGATCGGTGGGTCAGCCCAGGGACGATGACCCGCGGGCGGCCTTTGCGGTCTATGATCAGACAAGGGCACTGGTTACCTACATGAGGGTGGAGTACCCGGTCGGGCGCACCCAGCAAAAGATGAGAGAGGCCGGTCTGCCGCCCTACCTGGCCGACCGCCTGAGACAGGGCTGGTAGGTCGCCGCCCGGCGGAGGTTTGTTCGAAAGTCCTACTGGAGACCGATCCCTGTGACCTGCACCTCCGGAACCACGTAGTTCCAGTCCCGGGGCAGGTTCTCGAAGGCCACCTGAAACTCGGCAACCTGCTGCGGAGCGATCCCGCGCTTTCCCCGATACTCCAGGGCGGTGCGCGCCTCCCTCAAGACCACCTGGTCGAGGGAATCCTTGAAGAGGAAGGTCAGCTCCACTTTGCGAATGGTCCCCTCCCCATCGTTGGACAGCGATCCCTCCACGTAAAAAACCTCGTCCCCAAGGAAGTTTTCCCCCTTGGCCAACCCCAGACCTGAGAGGCTCACCTGGTCCCTGTAGGCCTCCTCGCGAGCCGCCCTTTCCGGATCGGCGGCTGGGCGGCCCGAGTCGCCGCAACCCACCGCGCCCCATGACAACAGCAGGGCTGAAATCACCAGGAATTGACGGCTGGCAGGCATGGCCGGAAAGTAGCACAGCCTCTGGGGGGTGTCAAACCGCCCCAGGCACCTGGCCAGGGTGATCCCACGCTGACAAAATTCGGGCGACGGGCCGGTCAGAACAACCGAATGTCGCCCACATTCCCTTTTGGGATGGTAGGGGCGCCCCTTGTGGGCGCCCACTGCGAGGTCACCGGGAACGACCGGGCAACCGCAAGGGTTGCCTCTACGGTGAGGGCGGGTAGCGTGGGATATTCCCGGAGGCCGCCCCAAAGGCGGGGAGTGCGCACTCATCCGGAGATTTCTGATAGAGTCGGGTAGAAGCCCATGAAGAATCCGGCGCGAATCATGGCTACAAAGCGACTGCCAGGATGGCCGGCCATCCTGGCAACGACAGCCTTGCTGCTGCTCAGCGGGGGACCGCTTCGTTCACAACAGCGACACCCCGCGGTGGAGGTCTACGGACTGACCGGCGCCTACCATTTCGGGAACCGGTCGAACATCTTGAAGGGGGGTGAATGGAACCCGCAGGCAGGCGCCGGGGTCCTGCTTCCCCTGGGGTCCGGCTGGGCCGTGTTGACAGACGTCGCCACGAGCCGCCTTCAGGTCGGTGAAGGGCTCCATGGACCTCATACCGACCATCCCTATTCGAATTTCTACAGAGAGAACCCCGAGGTTCGCAATGAAGACGTCACAACCCAACGCCTGATCGCGGTTCTGCCTTCGATCATCCGGTTGTGGCGACGGAACCGATTCTCCTTCTACCTGGGCGGCGGTCTTGGCTGGGAGCACCAGCGTCAACGGATCCGGTATCGGCCAGTTGATGAACGTGCGCAGCCCGATGGAAGCAGCCTGCTGGTTCGTGCCGAAGAGTTTGCGAACCGCAGGGACTCGGTATCGGCAACCCCCTTGCTCTTTCGGACGGGTTTGCTAGTGAGCCTGACTCCCCGCCTGGTCTTGCGAGGCGGGTACTCGCACATTCTCGGCTACCTGGATACACCCGCCTCCCGCTCTTTCGACATGGGAATCGGAGTTCGTTTCTAGCCCGAGGATTGGACTGATGATGGCCACACTCACCGGATTGCGCGGCTTGATGCTGGATCTGGACGGCACCGTCTATGAGGACAACCGCCTGATTCCCGGAGCCGCCGAAGCCATCGCCGCCCTCAGGGAGCGCGGCTACCGGCTCCGCTTTGTGACCAACACCACCAACAAGCGGCGGGAAACCATCCGCGACAAGCTTCATGGACTGGGCATCGAGTCCGATGCTTCGGAGATATTCACGGCTCCGGTGGCGGCCAGCCTGATGCTGCGCCGTCATCCGGAGGCCCGCTGCTGGGTGGTCACCCGGGGAGATTCCATCCAGGAGTTCCAGGGCCTGAGACTGGACGAGGACCGGCCCGACTTCGTGGTCCTGGGCGATCTGATGGAAGGGTTTACCTTTGAATTGCTCAACCGCGTCTTCCGCAAGCTGATGGACGGCGCCGAGCTGATTGCCATGCAGAAGAACCGTTACTGGATGACGCGGGGCAAACTCACGCTGGACATGGGACCCTTCGTAGGCGCCCTGGAGTTCGCCACCGGACGCAGCGCCCGGGTGATCGGCAAGCCCTCGCAAGAATTCTTCCACCTGGCGCTCTCCCACCTCGGACTGCCCCCTCATCAGGCAGTCATGGTGGGGGACGACTGGGAATCCGACATCGGCGGCGCCCAGACGGTGGGCCTGCGAACCATCCTGGTCCAAACCGGCAAGTATCAACCCGAAGACGAGAAGAACCTCGATCCGCAACCGGACGACGTCATCGAAGGTCTCGGCCAACTGCCGGAGATCCTTGCGTGAGACACAGTCCCGCAGGGTCTCTTTTGCCTCGCTTCAGCCTTTCGGAGGCCGGAACATCGGATGCGTGAAACCCTGCTGAGCTATCTGCCCGAGTTTCTTGACCGCGGCGAGGACACGGCGCTGATGGGGCGCTCCGGGCTGCGGACCGACTACTGGTCCTACCGGAGGCTGGCCCAGACTGCCTTCCAGGTTGCCCGGGAGCTGGGGGCCAGGGGTCTTGTCAAGGGTGACCGGCTGGTGTTGTGGGAAGACAACTCCCCCGAATGGGTGGCCGTCTTCATGGGGTGCCTGATGCGGGGGGTGGTCGTGGTTCCCCTGGATGTGCAGAGCTCATCCGAGTTCGTTTCCGGCATCGAGCGCCAGACCCGGCCCAGGCTGGTTCTTGGAGGAGGCAGCGGCGACGCGCTCGAAGGCCTGACG
>JAPPFQ010000352.1:4560-5983 GCA_028875135.1 Acidobacteriota bacterium | reverse complement strand
TCGAGGGGCCCGCCGTGGTGGTGGAGCTGGACTCCACCACGGTCATCCATCCGGGTTGCCTGGCCGAGGTGGACAGCCACGACAACCTGATTCTGCGAAACCGGGCGCCCCGCTGATGGGATCTTTCGAACCATACCAGGTGGCCATATTCAAGGATCTGATGATCCCCATGCGGGACGGGGTGCGCCTGGCAGCCGACGTCTACCGGCCGGCCCGCGCCGGAGAGGTGCTGCCGGGGCCCTTTCCGGCCCTGCTGGTGCGCACCTCCTACGACAAGCAGGCGGAATGGCTCATCGACGAGGTGGCCGACTGCTTCACCCCTAGGGGGTACGTGCTGGTGCTGCAGGACCTGCGCGGCCGGCACCGATCCGAGGGAACGGGCCAGTATTTCCACACCGTCAACGAAACGGCCGGAACCGACGGCTACGACACGGTGGAGTGGATCGCGGCCCAGCCCTGGTCGAACGGCCGGGTGGGGGCCATGGGCAGCTCCCACCTGGCCCTGGTCCAGACCCACATGGCCCTCTACCGCCCGCCCCACCTTGCGGCCATCTGGCCCGACGTCAGCCCCACCAACAGCTACGCCCACCAGGTGCGCTGGGGCGGAGCCATGCAGCTCCACATGTTCGGGGCCCTGTTCCTGCACGCCTATGACGCCCAGGAGATCCGGGACGACCCCCCAGCGCGGCAGCGGGTGTTGCAGGGCATGGAGCGGATGGGGGACTGGGTCCGCCGGACGCCGTTCCAGCCGGGAGAGACCCCGCTGGCGGCCGTTCCCAACCTGGAAAAGACCATGCTGGACTACTATCGCCGGGGGGCCTACGACGAGTTCTGGCGACTCGAAAGCAACGACTTCGAGCCGCACTTCCAGCGCCACGCCGACATCCCGGGCACCTACAGCGGCGGCTGGTACGATCCCTTCGCCATCGCCACCACCCGCTACTACGCGGCCATGGCCCGGCAAAACCGGTCGCCGCAGCGGCTGGTCATGGGGCCCTGGACTCACGGGGGCATGCGCGCCGGCTATTCCTTTGCGGGGGACGTCGATTTCGGCTCGGAGGCGGCCTGGGGGCGTGACCGCTACAACCGGGAACGGCTCTCCTGGTTCGAAGGCTGGCTGAAGGATCCGCCCGCTCCGCCGGACCCGAGTCCTCCGGTGCGCCTCTTCAGAATGGGCGGAGGCAGCGGCCGCAAGACCGAAGAGGGGAGGTTGAGCCATGGCGGGGAGTGGCGCTGCGAAAACGAGTGGCCCCTGGCCCGCACGCGCTATCAGGCCTATTACCTGCGCTGCGGCGGAGGGCTGAGTCCCTCCCCGCCGGGGCCGCGGGAGGCGGCCGCCCGCGCACGCCACGCAAGCGTCCCCCCAGCCCCAAACCCAGGAGCCGCCCGAACGCGCGACATATAGGACAGGAGCCCGCGGCCG
>JAPPFQ010000352.1:0-4550 GCA_028875135.1 Acidobacteriota bacterium | reverse complement strand
CTCCCGTCCCGTGCCCACCATTGCCGGGGCCATGACCAGCATCTTCGAGCTGGCTCCCCTGGGCGAGCTGGCGCAGTCCCCTTGGTCCGGATTCATTCCCACCCGGGCCCGGATGCGCAGCCTGGTGACCGAAGGGGCGGCCGACCAGAAGGAGCAACCGGGGCTGTTCGCCTGCCGGCCCCCGTTTCCTCGCCTGTCGCAGCGGGCGGACGTGCTGGTCTTTCAGACCCCTCCCCTTCAGGAGGAGGTCGAGTTGACCGGGCACATCAGCGCCAGGCTGTGGGTTTCCTCCAGCGCTCCGGATACCGACTTTACCGTCAAGCTCCTGGACGTCTATCCTCCCAATCCGGACTATCCGGAGGGCTACGATCTGAACCTGGTGGACGGAATCCTCCGGGTCCGTTACCGCAATGGATTCGAGAAGGAAGAGCCCATGCGGCCGGGCGAGGTCCATGCCATCGAGATCGACCTGCCGCCGACCAGCAACTGCTTCAAGGCCGGCCATCGGATTCGGGTGGACGTTTCCAGCAGCAATTTCCCTCGCTTCGACGTCAACCCCAACACCGGCGAGCCCACGGGAAGGCACACCCGCTCCCAGCCGGCCCGCAATAGGGTCTACCTGGACGCCGGCCGGCCCTCGCACCTCATCCTGCCCGTCATACCGAGGAGTCGTTCCCGATGAAACCACTCCATCGCCACACGCCCCTCTGGGAGTCCCGGCCCCTCGGGGCGCGGCTGGGCGCGCGGGTCTGGCTCAAGCTGGAGGCCTTGCAGCCCACCGGGTCCTTCAAGATCCGGGGCGTGGGTCACGCCTGCCAGTCGGCACAGTCGGAAGGGGCCCGGGCCCTGGTGGCCTCATCCGGGGGCAACGCCGGCTATGCCGTGGCCTACGCCGGCCGACGGCTGGGCCTGCCGGTCACGGTGGTGGTTCCCGAGACGACCTCCAAGCTCATGCTGGAGCGGCTCCGCGGTGAAGGGGCCACCGTCATCCAGCAAGGCGCCGCCTGGGACGACTCCCATGGGCTGGCCCTGGACCTGGCGCGCCGGCAGGAGGCGGCCTACATCCACCCCTTTGACGATTCCAGGATCTGGGCAGGCCATGCCAGCCTGGTTCGGGAAGTGGCGGAGGCCGGGGTGAAGCCGGACCTGGTGGTGCTGGCGGTTGGCGGCGGCGGGTTGCTGTGCGGCGTGCTGGAGGGAATGCACCAGGCAGGCTGGCGGGATGTGCCGGTCTGCGCGGTGGAGACCGAGGGTGCCGACTCGCTTTACCGGTCGGTCGAGGCCGGGCGGCTGGTGACTCTTGCGGGCATCGATTCGCTGGCCACCTCCCTGGGAGCCCGCCGGGTCGCTTCCCGGGCGCTGGCCTGGACGAAAGCTCACCGGGTCCTCCCCTGGGTGGTGTCGGACCGGGCCGCCGTGGGGGCGGTGCTGCGCTTCGCCGACGACCACCGGCTGCTGGTGGAGCCGGCCTGCGGCGCCGCTCTGGCGGGTGTCTACGACCGGGCGAAGCCGCTGCTGGGAGCGGAGACCGTCCTGGTGGTGGTGTGCGGCGGGGCCGGAGTCACCCGGCAGCTCCTGGCCCAGTGGTGTAGCGGATTGGGTCTGGATTGAGATTGGCAGTCCCCCGCCCCCGACGACGGGGGGATCATTCGAGAGTGAAACAAGAGAAGTTCATGGTCTGTCGGGAACAAGATTATTGAACATCGATGCACAGGATGCACAGGATTAACAGGACGAGAGCTTTCTGCATCAGAAGCCGACTCGGGTGATGAACCGGTCCGGGATTGCGGATGCCCAGGATTACAGGACACCAGACTCCCAAGACCAAATCCTGTATGTCCTGTTTATCCTGTGCATTGATGTTAATAATCCTTGGTGGCAGTGCGCGCCGTTGAAGCAGATCCGTCTCGCTTAGTGGCCCTTCGTCGTTCTTCGTGTGTCTTCGTGGATTTCGTTTTTCGGCCTTTCTGGTTCGCCCGCGTTGTTTCAGGTAAAAATCCTGTGCATCCTGTGCATCGATGTGAATCAATAATCTGCCCATGCTTGACTTCGAACCGGTTTCCAACCACCAGGCGCAGGAGTTTGTTTCAAATAGGGAGGTTTTCATGCAACGTCGCACTTTCCTGAAAGGGGTTTCCGGGACCGGGCTGGCTACGGGGTCCCTATTGTCGGGCGGCCTTGGGGCTGCCGGTCGGCAGGGGAGCATGCAGAATCTCGCCGAGATCGGCATGGTGGTGGCGCACGGCAGTCACGCCCAGGCCGTCTGGGCCGATACCATGAACCCGGCTCCCGGCGGGATGCGAACCAACGGCATGGTCATCACCAAGGTTTGGAGCTTCCGGCCCGATTTTGCCGCTCGCTTCGCGGAGCGCTTCCCGGGAGTCGAGACCGTCAAGAACCTTGAGGATATGGTCGGGAGGGTGGACGGGGTCTACATCGACGCCATGCCTGCAGTCTCCCTCTACCACCTGCTGGCCCGTCCCTTTCTGCTGGCGGGAATGCCGACCTTCGTGAATCGCCCCTTTTCGACTTCCGTGGAGAAAGCCAGGCTGATCATCGAGGCGGCTCGCCAGGGGCAGGCGCCGCTGATGAGCAGTTCCACCTGGGAATTCGCCGAGAGCGTGGGGGACTTGCAGGACAAGGCCTCCCGGATGCCCCGTATCCTGGGCTATGCGGCCCACAATTCGATGAGCGATTACTATACTCACGGCGTCCACGGGATCTACTACATCGCCGCCGTACTGCGTGAGGAACGGAAGAAGGGCCGGGGGAAGTGCCTGCAGGCCTCCTACCTGACGCCCGACTGGCGAACGCCGCCCGGGGCGCTGAGTTTCGTCCATGAGGGCCGGGAGGGCGGGTTCTTCTATGGGCAACTCCACCTGCAGTCGGACATGGACGGCCAGGCCTACATGAGGCTGTTCGGGGATCGTTCCGGAGATTTCGAGGGCAAGATTCCCGCCAGTCCCGGGTGGTTCCGATACAACACCTGGAATGCCATGCAACTGGTCATTCAGGAGATGATTTTGAAACGGACCGCTCCCGAGCAGGGCGACGACCTGCTGGAAAAGGCCACCATGTTCCTGATGGGTTTCAAGTCCGCCCTGGAGGGTCGAGGCGCTCCCGTGAGCCGCCGGGAAGTGGAGGGGTGGGAAGTCCCTCCTCCCTCGCTTTCTCTCAAGGTGGGAGGACAACCCTCCGACAGCGCTTTCCAGGAGCCCTACACCGCGGACGAGCTCAGGAGTCTGGAGCGCTACCTTTCCTGAACGGGAATCGACTTGACAGTCAGATTCGACCCCCTCCAGCACACCCTGGCCCTGAGCGTGGGCGATCTCTGCTCCGAACCGGCCGGCTCCGGAAGCCTCAACCTGGTTCCATTGAGGGACCTGCGCGGCGAGCTGGGCAGGGAAGTCCACCAGGAGTATCAGTCCGCCCAGCGCCGCGCTTTCCCCGGCTACCGGACCGAGGTGCCTCTGGGTTGCGAGTTGGAAGTCGACGGATGCCGGGTGACGATTCAGGGCCGGCTGGACGGCGTCTTTCGCGACCGGGGAGGCTGGGTGGTGGAGGAGGTCAAATCGAGGCTGGCTCCGGTGGATGCCGGGAAGGAATCGCCGGTGGTCGCGGCCCATCTGCTGCAGTTGAAAGTCTACGTGCATCTCTGGGCGAAGACTCATACAGAGGATGAGGTTCGGGGCCGGCTGGTTGTCATCAGTTGCAGCGACCGAAGCAGCCACTGCCTGGAGGTGGAGTCGGACACACCGGCCATGGACCGGTTTCTGGAAAGCCGGATCCGCGAGATCCTGGCGCACTTGCAGCGCGGCGCCCGGCGGGAAGAGGAGGCTCGTGGCCTGCCGCCATTGCGCTTTCCCTATCCCCGTATGCGGAAGGGTCAGGCAGAGCTGGTGGAATCCATCGAGGAAGCGCTCCAGTCCAGCCGGCCCCTTCTGGTTTCAGCCCCCACCGGTATCGGCAAGACGGTGGCGGCGCTTTATGCCGCCCTGAGGTTCAGCCGCCGCCACGGCCTGTCGGTGTTCTTTCTCACCTCCAAGACCACCCAGCAGCGCATCGTCGCCGACACGCTGAGCCTGTGGGAGGAGGCGAGGAGCGAGGAGGATGGATCGGGGCGCCCCTTCACCGGCCTGGTCCTCCGTTCCAAGGAGAAGATCTGCGCCAACGACGTGGTCTGCTGCCACCCCTCCCGCTGCGCCTACGCCCGGGATTTCTACGGCAAGCTGGAGAGCAGCGACCTGAGGAGGAGTCTGGCGGACTTCACCGTGATCACCCCCGACCTGGTGTACCAGAGAGCGGTGGAGAACGAAATCTGTCCCTTCGAACTGTCGGTGGAGCTCTTGCCGGAAGCCGACCTGGTGCTGTGCGATTACAATTATCTCTACGATCCCAGGATCAGCCTCAAGCGCCGGTTTTCCGGGGACAGCCGTGCGGCGGTGGTGATCATCGACGAGGCCCACAATCTTTATGGGCGGGCTCGAGATTACTACTCTCCCCGTCTGGATCTTGGAAGGGTTCGCAGCCTCAAGCGGAAGATGCAGGCC
>JAPPFQ010000721.1 GCA_028875135.1 Acidobacteriota bacterium | reverse complement strand
CTCGGGGGGCGGCGGAGGTGGGGTGCCCAGCAGGGTTTCCAGGATCCACTTGCCTCGCAAGACCGGGGACGTACGAGTCGGGTAGGAGGAAACCGTCAATATGCTGGCTTGAGCAATCAGTCCCCCACGCTGTTCATCGGCAATCTCAATCCTCCGGAAGTGCGGGCCTTCGACACCTGGATGCCCGTAGTGTCGAGCCAGCCGCTGGTTGAGGAAGGTGTAGTCTGCGTCCAGAAAATCGATCAGGCTGCGGTCTTCCTGCAGGATCGAACGGAAGAAGAGCTCCGTTTCGCGACGCATGGCCTCCCGCAACGGTTCGTCAAAGTCGGGAAACCGGTCGGGGTCGGGTTGGGCGCTCTCCAGATTCCGTAGTTGCAGCCATTGCCCGGCAAAGTTTTCCACCAGGGCCTCGGACCTGGGATCCTTGAGCATCCGTCCCACCTGTTGTCTCAGGACTCGAGGATCGTTGAGCTCGGCACTTTGAGCCAAACCGAACAGCTCGTCGTCGGGAAGGCTGCTCCAGAGGAAGTAGGAAAGACGAGAGGCAAGTTCATAGGGCCCCAGGGGGTGGGCCGAGCCGGCAGGGTCGTCCTCCGGATCGAATTCAAGTCGGAAGAGGAAGTGGGGTGACACCAGGACGGCCTGGAGAGCCATCTGGATTCCGCGTTCCAGGGGTTCCCCCTGCCTTCGAGCCGAGGCTGCCAGCCCCCGCAATCGGTCGATCTCCTGCTCGGTCGCCGGCCGGCGATAGGCTCGCAGCGTCAGGTTCCGCAAAATCGAATCGGCGCAGCCCGCCAGGTGTTTCCCCGGGTCGTGCCCGCAGATCAGGACCCGGCGATGGCTGTCGGTCAGGGGCTTTGGCTTTACCTGGAACGGACCCAGGATTTCCATGGAATCGGCATAGACCAGGCGTTCCGGGGGTTTCTCCACCCTGTGCTCGAAAACCGCCTGGTCGAGCGCGGTGCCCAGCGACTCGGAGTCCAACCGGGGCGAGGCCTCCAGCCGATGCGCGCCCGAGTCGACGCTGATGCGAATGTCGAAGGTGCCCCTGTGGTATGCGTCGGTTGCAATGTGAAAGGTCTGAAGAATCCTGTCGTCAAGCTGGACGGACAGGGTGGCCGAAGGCAGCTCGGCCGGTACCCACTGTCCGGCTTCGGCCGGCGGCGATCTCCTTCTGTCCACAACCCGCACCCGCAGCTCGTACTCTCCCGGAGAGGGGAAGGAATGTTGGGCGAGAAGCCTGCCTTCGAGCGAGTAGGGAACGGTGTGGGTGCCTTCCGGGACAGAGGGGGGAGCCTGGCTTCGGGAGGCCAGGTAGCGGGCCAGCATGGGCTTGACTTTTCGCCGAACCACCACGGCCCGGCCGGCGATCTCTTCGGCAGCCGCCAGGTATTTTTCCATCAGCAGCGGAGAGAGCGAGAGCACGTCCCCGATGTTGTCGAAGCCGTAACCGGTATCATCGATCGGAAAGTCCTCCGACAAACCGAGATCGAGGCCCAACCAGTCCCGAATCGTATTGTCGTACTCACTGCGGTTGAGCCGCCGGGCCGTGACCCGTCCGGGGCTGGGCGCCACGCTGGCGGCCTCCTCCTCGAGCCGAGCTTCGATCCACCGTTCCACTTCCCTCAATTGCTCGACGGTCGGACGTGGATTCCCCGGCGGAGGCATGCGACCGGTGCGAAGCTCCCGCAACACGGACTGCCACAGGTCCTGCCGATTGCGGACCGGATGCTCGGGGTCGAAGTCACTCAGGTTGATTTCGGCGGTACTGAGGTTGGCGTTGTGGCACTGCAGGCAGTGTTCGGTCAGGAAAGGTTTCACCTCCCCTTCGAAGGTGGAAGCCTGAAGGGAAGGGGCTCCGGCAAGGGCCAGAAACGCCAGCAGAAACGGCAGGAAGCCGGGACTCCGTCCAAGACCGGCTGCCGCCGGAATCGTCCTGAGACTGAATTCGGGGCTGAAGAGGGTAGAGATCACGGCGAGCGTGCTCAACTGGAACCAATTCGGACCGAGTATAAGTGTTTGAGCTTGCTGGGACAAGATCTTCCCGGAGAAAGGTCGCGGCGGTTGAATGAGGCGCCGGCACAATGCTATACTGCACCCATGCAGGATGTGACTTCCTGCAACTCCCATGGCATTCGGCAATTCGGCACGCTGAATCGGTGGCGCCGCGAATGATATGGGGTTTCAAAATGACCAACGTCGGCAGGCAGCCTGTTGATGTTTCCTCCGAGCTTCTTCTCGCCGATAGCCTGCCTGTGCCTGTGACTTCCTTGCCGTCTGTTTCAAGCATCAAGCCTTTTCCCGGCCAAATTGCGGGCGTTCCGTCCTGATTCGAAGGGGGTGAGACCATTTGTTGGAGACAACCTTTATTCGGGTGGTGTTCTGTGCGGTTTTCATTTTCAGTTGTTACTACTTTCAGCCCTTTGAGTTGACAAAGCCTCTGGCGGCGGTCGTCGGTGCGGTGACTTCCGGAGCGATCATCATTTTCGAGGTCCGCCTGAGAAAGACCTCGTTGAAGCAGCTCATCGGTGCAGCCATCGGGTCCATTATGGGCATCGGCGGAGCCGCCATGATCGGCATCATGCTGGTCGAGACGACGATTGATCCTCAAACCAAGTCGTTTCTTCAAATTGGACTGTTCCTGTTCATGGGCTACGTCGGCCTTGTGATGGGAGCCAACAAGGGAGATCTCCTCAACCTCTCGGCTTTGGGCGGGTTCTTTGCCGGGGAGAGGCGTAGCGGGAAGAACTACAAGATCCTGGATACCAGCGTGATCATTGACGGGCGCGTGGCTGACGTCTGTGAGACCGGCTTCATCGACGGAATTCTGCTCATTCCCCAGTTCGTGCTGCGAGAGCTCCAGCAGGTAGCCGATTCAGCGGATTCCCTGAAGCGGAATCGGGGACGGCGCGGTCTGGATATTCTCCAGCGGATACAGAAAATGGCCGGGATTGAGGTGCAGATCCTGGAGAAGGACTTTCCCCAGATCCGGGAGGTGGATTTGAAGCTCATCGAGCTGGCCAAGGAACTGGAGGCCAAGATTGTTACCAACGACTTCAACCTCAAGAAGATAGCTCAATTGCAAGATGTTCCCGTGTTGAATATCAATGAGCTGGCCAACTCGCTGAAGCCGGTCGTGCTCCCAGGCGAGGTCATGAAGGTATTCATTCTGAAGGAGGGCAAGGAGTACAACCAAGGGGTCGCCTACCTCGATGACGGCACCATGGTAGTGGTGGATAACGCCAGAAAGGTGATCGGAAAGACCATAGACACCTCGGTCACCAGTGTCCTGCAGACCACCGCCGGCAAGATGATATTCGGTCGCTACCACGACCGTTCACACAAGATGGAAGCCGTTGGACCATGAATGTGGCTGCCATCATTCCGGCGGCGGGCGTTGGGACGCGGATGAAGTCCCCCAGTCCCAAGCAGTTCATTCCACTGGGGGATGGTTCGGTCCTCATCCATACGTTGGGAAAATTCGCGGCCTGCAGCCGGGTTCCGGCGGCATGCGTCTCTCTCCGGGAGGCGGACATGCCCGGTTTCCGCCAGGAGTTGGAGCAGTGGGGGCTGTCGGACTTCGCCCGCCTGATTGCAGGTGGAGCTCATCGCCAGGAGTCGGTCTATAACGGCTTCAAGGAACTCGATTCGGGCACCGATATCGTGGTAGTGCATGACGGTGTCAGGCCTTTTGTCGAGCCGGCGATGATTGAGGCCGTCATCGATACAGCGGCCGAGAAGGGTAGCGCCATCGTGGCTCTCCCCTGCATCGATACGGTCAAGCAAGTGGAGCGCCAACGGGTGGTGGCCACTCTGCCGCGCGAGAAAATTGTCATGGTTCAGACTCCCCAAGCCTTTCGCTATGACATTCTCGAAGAAGCGTTTGAAAAGGCCCGTGCCGACCACTACTACGCGAGCGACGAGTCCTGTCTGGTGGAGCGTCTGGGTTATCCGGTGACGGTACTGCTGGGTAGCGAGCGGAACATCAAGATCACCAAGCCTGCCGACCTGCCGCTGGCCGAGCTCTTCGTCCGGCAATCTTCCAGCCCGGGAGTTCGGGCGGAGCCGCAAAGCGGCGGCAGCAGTTAGCCGTGGACATGCACAATCGTCTCCGCTTTGCTCCCAGCCCGACCGGTGAACTGCACGTCGGAAATGCTCGGACCGCCGTCTTCAACTGGCTGTTCGCGAAAAAGTATGGCGGCGCCCTTGTCATTCGGATTGAAGACACCGACCTGGCTCGTTCCGATAGCCGTTTCGAGGATCTCATCTGCCGAAATCTGAGGTGGCTGGGACTGGATTGGCAGGAAGGGCCGGACTGCGGGGGAAGGTTCGGTCCCTATCGCCAAAGCAGCCGAACCGCAATTTATGCGCACCATGCCGAGTCCTTGTTGGAGAGGGGTGCCGCCTACCGGTGCTTTTGCAGTGAGGAGGAATTGGGACGGCAGGCCCGGGAGGCGCGGCGGGCGGGAGCCGCCTGGAAGTATCCCGGGACCTGCCGGAATCTTTCTGCGGGGGAGGTGGCTCAACGGCTGAAGGATTTCCATCCGTCGGTGATTCGCCTGGAGGTCCGCTCCGGCAAGGTTGTCTTTCAGGACCTGGTCCATGGCGAGATGACGTTTGACAGCGCGGTGCTGGGGGATCCCATTCTGGTCCGGTCCAACGGCATGCCCACCTACAACTACGCGGCGGTCGTGGACGATGGCTTGATGAAGATCAGCCACGTCGTGCGGGGCGACGACCACCTGTCCAACACCCCCAGACAGGTTCTGATATACGAGGCCCTGGGATGGCCCCTGCCGGTTTTCGCTCATTTGTCGACCATTCTCGGGCCCGACCGCACCCGCCTTTCGAAGCGACACGGCGCAACCTCACTGCAACACTTTCGGGATGAGGGGGTGCTTCCGGAAGCCTTGCTCAACTACCTGACCCTTCTGGGATGGGCGCCCAGGGACGACCAGACTGAAATCCTTTCGCCGGAAGAGCTGGTTGCAAGCTTCGACATCGAGCGAGTGTCGAAGAGTTCGGCCGTTTTCGACATTCACAAGCTGTATTTTTTCAACCGGCACTACCTGAAAGAATGCGAGCCCTCCCGCGCTGTCGAGTGGGCCAGCGCCTACCTGATGCAGGAGGGACTGTTGGAGGAGGTGGATTCCGGAGTACGCCAATGGGTAGGACTGGTGGTTGAGGCCTTTCTGCCCGGCCTGGACCACCTGAGCCAGATTTCCCATATGGCGCCTCAGCTATGGTCCTTTGAGGCGGAAAAGGCCGTTCAGGATGACGGAGTGCGCCAGGTGCTGGCGCTGCCCGGGGCCGCAAGAGTCGTTGCGGAACTCAGGAATCAACTTTCTCGTGAGGGGCGCGACGTGGTCCGGGAATGGTCGTCCATCGTGCAGAGCGTGAAGGTCGGCAGCGGTCAAAAGGGAAGAAAGCTTTTTCATCCCATTCGGGTGGCGCTGACGGGCAAGGATTCAGGGCCGGAGCTGGACAAGCTGGTGCCCATATTCGAGGGTGGCAGTCGACTGGCATTGCCCCGTCGAATCAAAGACTGCCGGGAAAGGATCAGCGAGTTCCATAGCGCCATGCTTTCCCACGGACCGAAACCGGACCATTGATGGAGCAACTGATCTACGGCATCCATCCGGTGAGAGAGTGTCTGAGATCCGGCGCCAGACCGGTTTCGTGCCTCTACGTCGCCCGTGAAACCGGCAGCTCCGGACTAAAGGCCATCGTCCATCTCGCCAGGCGGCAGGGATACACCATCCGGTTTGAGTCGCGCAACCTTCTGGATGAGCGGGTGGGCGGCGCCAAACACCAGGGAGTGGTGGCGGTCTGTGCAGCCCGGCCCTACTTCGAGTTGGACGATCTCCTGGACGGTTTGGGGCCCGCGCCTCTGGTGGTTGTGATGGATTCTGTCGAGGATCCGCGAAACCTGGGCGCGGTCTTGAGGTGCTGCGCGGCCGCCGGCGTGGATGGGGTGATTGTCACCAGGGACC
>JAPPFQ010000723.1 GCA_028875135.1 Acidobacteriota bacterium | reverse complement strand
AACGTCTTTCTTCGTGGCCCTTCGTCGTTCTTCGTGTAACTTCGTGGATTAGTCTTTTCGCTTCGTGTCGGTTCGCGGATTCGCTTCGTGGATCGGGATTTATTCCGGCGGATTAGACTTTTTACGGCCCCCGTTCATCTCGTCTCTGTGAGGAGCTCACTTGGAGCTGGTACGACTGACCGACAAGGACCTGGTAGCCAGAGCGGCTGGCGGTGACACCGGCGCCTTCAATCTCCTGGTGAGCCGATGGGAGAAGCGGCTCTTCAACTACGCCTTCCGCTTGACAGGGAACCGTGAGGATGCGCTGGACGTCTGCCAGGACACCTTTCTCAGAGCCTTCCAGCAACTGGATCGACTCCAGGACCCTGCCCGGTTTGCCGGGTGGCTCTTCGCCATCGCCCGCAACTTCTGCCTGGCCCACTTCCGCTCCAGGAAGCGACGGGCCGAGGACGGGGAAGGACCGGACCCGCAGGGCCTGGACGCCCTCCAGGCGGAGGGGCGACCGGCCCGCCTGGGGGATCTGCAGGAGATGGAGCCTGCCGAGCTCCGCCTGCTGGTGGAGGGGGCGTTGGACCGGCTCTCCTTCGAGCAGCGGGAGGCGGTGGTGCTCAAGGTGTTCGAGGGACTTCGTTTCGATGAGATTGCAGTGGTTGCAGGGTGCCCCCTGAGCACCGCCAAGTCCCGGATGTACCTGGGGCTGAGCCGACTCAAGGCCATCCTGAATGAAGATCCAGGGAGGAAATCATGAATTGCGAGCGTTGCCGGGAACTGTTGCCCGAGGCGATCGGGGATGAACTTCGTCCCCAACTGGCCGGCGAATTCCGGAACCACCTGGCCGACTGCGCCGATTGCCGCCGGGAACTGGAACTGCTGGGCCGGACGGCCTCGGTCCTCAAGGCCGCCTGGCCCGAGGAACCCATTCCCGAGCCCATGACCTTCGGTCTGCCGGGGAGGGCCGCCGTTGCCGGCCGATTCGGGTTGGGCTGGGGCCAACCTCCCCGCCTGGCCTGGCTGGGCCTTGCGGCCGCCGCCTTCCTGGTGGTCTGCCTGGGGACCCTCTCCTTTCTGGACGCCCGCGTGCAGATCGGCCAGGGAACTTTCAGCCTCTCCTTCGGATCCGAGCTCTCTCCCCCTGTCCTCCGCCAGGAAGCCCCCGCCGGCGACTCGGCCGCCCTGGTCGAGGCCCGGGTCCAGCGCCTGGTGGAACGGCAGATCGGACAACTGGAGGAGACCTGGGAAGCCCGGCTCCAGCAGGCCGTGGTGCGGGTCCAGTCCCGTTGGAGTGAGCAGCGGACGGTCGATCTGCGGCAGGTGAACGGAGACATCGGCTACCTGTTGAAGCTTCAGGAGGCCATGCGCCGGGAGACGGCCCGCAACGAGGTGCTGATCAGCTCGGTGGCCGATCGCTACCTCCCCGGCCCGGCGGATGCGGTTGCCCGATAGATCGGATGGGCTGTCAGGAGGCAAATCGAGGAGCAGCATATGAGCAAGAAACACCTTTCAATCCTGGTCGTGTTGGTCGTCTGGGCGCTCGCCGGGCCGGCGGCCCCGGAACCCGTCAACCCGGCCGGAACGCACCCGGCCCCTGACGCCCGCGCCGCGCCCGACACGGCCACTCCGCCCCCCACCCCCATCGATCGACTCCAGCTTCGAGGCCAGATCGAGCAGTTCCAGGCGGTCGTCGAAAACGCCCTGAGGCAAGACGTCCGAAGCACCGTTCTCAGCGCCCCCAGGGGCGCCTACCTGGAGGACTACGGGGCCGTTTTCTCCACCGAAGCCAGCCTCTACCGCATCCGCCCTCTGACGCCCTTCAGCTCCATTCCCTACAGCCGCCAGGAGCTGGAGGAGGCCTACCAGGCGGCCTTGCAGCGGGTGGGGCGCCTCAAGGAAAACCTGCGCCAGGCCGTGGCCGAACACGGCTCCCTGTTGGAGCAGTTGAAGCCCGACCACACGCTGGCCGTGATCGTCCACCTCTACAACGGCGTGCCCGACCCCGGACGGCCCTTTCCCTCCCAGTTGATCTTCAAGGCCAGGGCCGGATCGGTCAAAGACCACCGGGAGGGGAAGATCACCATGGAAGAGCTGGTCCGCCAGGTTCGGATCAGCCAGTACTAGGCAAGATCGAATGGCGACTCGCAAGCTTATCGGCCGCATCCTGATGGATCGGAACCTGATCTCCCCCCCGGAGCTGCAGAACGGCCTTGCCCTGCAGCGAGAGCGGCGCGACAAGATCGGCCGCATCCTGCTGGACCTGGGATACCTCTCCGAGCAGGACCTGCTGGGCGCCCTCTCGGACCAGCACGAGACCGAGCTCGTTCCGGCCGAGGACTTTCCGGCGGTTCCCCTGATGGTCGACAAGCTCTCGCCCAAGTTCCTGCGCCAGTTCAGGATCCTGCCCCTGGACCGGCAGGACGGGGTGCTGGCGGTGGCCATGGCCGACCCCTCCGACGAGGACACCCTGGACTCCCTGCGCATGTTCACCGGGCTGGAGGTCCGGGTCTTCCTGGGACGGGAAGCCGATATCGAGGAGGCCCTGGAGCGGCTTTACGGGGGATCGGATCAGTGGGACGGGGCAGTGCAGGAGTCGGGGGAGGCTCCGGAGGAGGCGGAGGGCATTGCCGAGAACATCGAGCAGTTGCGGGACATGGCCTCCGAGGTCCCGGTGATTCGCATGGTCAACCAGATGATCTCCCGGGCAGTGGAGCGGCGCGCCAGCGACATCCACCTGGAGCCCTTCGAGAAGGACTTCCGGGTGCGCTACAGGATCGACGGCATCCTGCACACCATGGACTCTCCCTCGACCCGCCTGAGGGCCGCCGTCATCTCCCGCCTCAAGCTCATGGCCAAGCTGAACATCGCCGAGCGCCGGCTGCCCCAGGACGGCCGCATCCAGCTCAAGGTGCTGGGGAAGGAGATCGACCTGCGGGTCTCCACCCTGCCCACCCTCTACGGAGAGAGCCTGGTGATGCGCATCCTCGACAAGAGCGACGCCGGCGGCTTCGAGTTGAAGCGCCTGGGCTTCCCCGACGACATCCTGGGCTCCATGGAGAAGCTGACGGTCCTGCCTCACGGCATCCTGCTGGTGACCGGACCCACGGGAAGCGGCAAGTCCACCACGCTCTACAGCGCCATGAAGCGCATCAACCACGCCGACAAGAAGATCATCACCATCGAGGACCCGGTGGAATACCAGATGGACGGGATCAACCAGATCCACGTCAACACCCAGATCGGGCTGACCTTCGCCGCCGGCCTGCGCCACATCGTGCGCCAGGACCCCGACGTGATCATGGTGGGGGAGATCCGCGACCTGGAGACGGCCGAGATCGCCATCCGGGCGGCCCTCACCGGCCACCTGGTTTTCAGCACCCTCCACACCAACGACGCCCCCAGCGCCATCACCCGGCTGGTCGACATGGGAGTGGAGAACTACCTGCTGGCCTCCTGCCTGGTGGGGGTGCTGGCCCAGAGGCTGGTGCGGGTCATCTGCCGGCGCTGCAAGACGGGCTACGCCGGGGAGGCGTCCCGCCTGCACTCCCTGGGGTTTCCGCTCAACGGCGGCTCCGAGGTCACCCTCTACCGCGGCGAGGGGTGCGACGCCTGCGGCTTTACGGGGTATGAGAACCGCAAGGGGATCTTCGAGCTGATGCAGCCCGACGAGGAGGTCCGCCGCATGATCGTGGCCAACGAGGCCTCCAACGTCATTGCCCACTACGCCCGCCAACAGGGCATGAGAACCCTGCGCGAAGACGGCTTCGAAAAGGTCCGCACCGGCATCACCACTTTGGAGGAACTGGTGCGGGTGACGCAGGAGGTATGACGGTGGGGGTAGCCACGCCTGCGACGGGGCGGATAAATCGAGACGGACTATTTATTTAACATCGATGCACAGGATGCACAGGATGCACAGGATTTACAGGACTTAACAGGACGGGAAGTAGTTGCAGGACAAGCTGGCTCTGGCGATGATTCGCTACGGATTCGCGGATGCCCGGGATTAAAGGACAACCGACACTCCAAAATACTCCCAAAATAATCCTGTATATCCTGTTCATCCGTGTAGACAAAAAACATGGATAGACAGGATGAAGCAGGTAAAGCAGGATGAGAAACTACTGCACGCGGAGTTGACTCGGCCGATTATTGCGTGTGCATTTGAGGTGATTAATGAGCTTGGGAGCGGGTTTTTAGAATCCGTATATGAGAAGGCCATGATGATTGCTCTTTCTGACGCGGGACTTTCCGTTCAGTCTCAGAAGCCCGTCAGGATCCTCTTTCGGGGGAAGCCGGTTGGCGACTTTTATGCCGATCTCGTTGTTGAAGAAAAGGTGGTGGTCGAACTCAAGTCGGTGAAAGCTCTCGTCCCGGAACATGCAGCCCAGACCATCAACTACTTGACCGGGACCGGCATGCAGGTAGGGCTGCTCATCAACTTTGGCAAACCCACTCTTGAATTCAAACGCTTTACCCGAAGCAACACAGATGTTCGGGACTACAAGCCAGCCATTTCCAGAAAAAATCCTGTGCATCCTGTGCATCGATGTAAATAAATATGCCTACCTTCTTCTATAGAGCAGTCGGCAAGGATGGGGGGATCGTCAACGGGGTGGTGGAGGAATCCACCGACCGGGCGGCCGCGGTCAAGCTGCAGGACATGGGGCTGGTCCCGCTCCACCTGGGGACGCGGCGCAGCCGGCGCATCTGGGACATGGAGATCGATTGGAGGCCGGGCGGCATCGGCTCCCGCGACCTAATGTTCTTCACCCAGGAACTCTCCACCCTGGTCAACTCGGGTCTGCCCCTGGATCGCAGCCTGGCCATCTGCAAGGAGCTCTCCGCCAAGAAGAAGCTGCAGGCCCTGGCCGACGAGATCCTGCAGGACCTCAAGCGGGGCAGGACCCTGGCCGACAGCCTGGCCGCCCACCCCCGGGTCTTCTCCAAGCTCTACGTCAACATGGTGCGGGCCGGAGAAGCCGGCGGCGCCCTCCCCCTGGTGCTGGAGCGCCTGGTGGAATTCCAGCAGTCGGCCGACGAGCTGAGGAGCTACCTGGTCTCCTCCCTCATCTACCCGGCCCTGCTGACCCTGGTGGGGGCCGCCTCCATCGTGGTTTTGCTGAACTACGTCATTCCCCGCTTCGCCGAGATCTTCCAGGAGGCCGGCCAGGCCCTGCCCCTGCCGACGCAGATCCTGCTGTCGGTGAGCGGGTTCACCCAGGGCTACTGGTGGGTCTTCCTGCTGGTCGCGGGCGGACTGGGAGTGGGCTTCTCCCGCCTGCTGGCCAGCCCCGGGGGCCGGATGTGGTGGGACGGGCTTAAGCTGAGGACCCCGGGTATCGGAGAGATCCTCAAGAAGGTGGAAATGGCCCGCATCTCCCGCACTCTGGGCACCCTGGTGCACAACGCCGTTCCCCTGGTGCAGGCCCTGGGCATCGTGAGGGAGATCAGCGGCAATCGGGTCATCGCCCGGGCCATCCGCACGGTGGCCGAGGGGGTCAAGCGGGGAGAAGGGGTGGCGCGTCCCATGAGGCGGGCCGAAGTCTTTCCGCCCCTGGCCGTCCATCTCATCGAGGTGGGCGAGGAGACCGGGCGCCTGGACGCCATGCTGCTGCGGCTGGCCGAGGTCTACGACAAGGACGTGCGGGCGGCGGTCAAGAGCTTCATCGCCCTCTTCGAGCCGGTCATGATCCTGGTCATGGGCCTGGTAATCGGGGGGATCGTCATCTCCACCGTGCTGGCCATGGTCAGCATCAACGAGTTGCCGGTCTGAGGAAGGAACGTCGAATGGCCCGGATGTCCACCGGAGGCATCCGGGGAGGAGGAAACGCAATGAAGGAGCCAAGGATCGAACCCGATCGCGCATCGCCGGGCGGGGCGGCCGACTCGCCCAAGCGCCGGCGGCAGAGGGGCTTCACCCTCATCGAGCTGCTGGTGGTCATGGTGATCATCGGGGCGGGGGGGGCCCTGGTGGGCCCCCGGCTGTTCCGCAACGTGGGCCGGAGCAAGAT
>JAPPFQ010000216.1 GCA_028875135.1 Acidobacteriota bacterium | reverse complement strand
AAACTGGTTCCACAAGCTACGGCCGTCTGAGTTACGGCGTTTGTTTCAGACAAGGGACGTAGCGTGAATGGGTCCCCAGCGCTGCACGACGAATTTTGCAAAAGGCTCAGGCGGCTTTTTGATTGGGAGTGGGGAAATTCCTGCGGGCGCACCCTACAAGGTTGTGTTCTTGTGAACGGAACCCAAGGGTGCGATCGGAAGTGAGGCGCGAAAGGTGCTGCCGATACCGGGTGTGCTTTCGACGGAGACCTGGCCCTGATGAATGACTGCAATGTGCTTGACGATCGAGAGCCCCAGGCCCGTGCCGCCCAGCTCCCTGGATCGGGCCTTGTCCACTCGATAGAATCGTTCAAAGACCCGGGCCTGATCCTGAGGTGCGATGCCCATTCCCGTGTCCTGCACTTCAATGAGGGCCTGCCCGTTCCCGGTCTTGAGGCGAACCCAGACGTGTCCTCCCCGACCGGTGTACTTGATGGCGTTGTCAAGCAGGTTGGTGGTCAACTGGCCCAGCGCCTCCGGATCGCCCAGGACCTGAACGGGATTTTCGGGAACCTCGGTATGGACGGCGATTCCCCGGTCTTCGCCGGTGGGCAACAGCGCGTGCACCGCGGCTTTGAAGGACTCGCGCAGATCGATCGGCCGCAACTCCGGACCGCCGTGTGAGGATTCCAGTCGAGACAGCGTGAGAAGGTCCGCCACCAACGACGACAGCCGCATCGATTGGTTCCGGATCCTGGCCAGAAAATTCGCCTGATCGGAAGAACGCATGGACGGGTCATCGATGACAGTTTCGACCAGGGCCCGGATGGCGGCGATCGGCGTTTTGAGTTCGTGGGAAGCATTGGCGACGAAGTCCCGGCGAACCGTTTGCAGGCGATGCAAATCGGAAACATCGTGGAGAACCACCACGGCTCCCACCAACTCTCCTTCGCCATCGAGCAGCGGCGAGGCCAGCATCTCTACGACCTGATCTTGCGATCGCGTCGCCAGCCGCAGCTCCTCCTTCACGTCCCTCCCGCTTCTCAGCGTACGACTCAGGGTGTCGCAGACCTGACTGACGCGGGTCACTTCCCAAATGGGCTTTGACACACTCGTTTCAGGCGAAGCTCCCAGGATCTTTCCGGCGGCCGAGTTCATCTGGAGGACGCGCTCATCGCGGTCGACCGCGACCACGCCTTCCACCATGCCCTTGAGCAGCGAGAGCAGCTTGTTGCGGTCGGTGATGATGGTTTCCATTCGATTTTGAGAGCTTTTAGCCGTCTGGTTCAGCGCCCGAGCCAGGTCTCCCAACTCGTCGGTTCCGGTGCCCGGGAGCCGGCGGTTGTAATCGCCGCGGGCCATTCCTTCGGCAGCAGCGGTCATCGCCTTCACCGGCTTGACAAAGTTGCGGGCCAGGACCAGTCCCAGCACGGTAGCGGCCAGTATCGCCAGGACGGCCCCGAGACCGACAGCGGTCCTGAGACGGTTCAGCCTCCGGTTGATTTCGGACAGGGACCGGGAGGCGCGGGCGTAGCCCAGCAATCGGCCGTTGTCTTCTATCGGCAAGGCCAAGTGCATGACGGCGACACCGAGCCCATGGTTGTATCGGGTTGCGATGCCCGAACCGTGGGAGCGAACGGCCATGATCTCGGGCCGGCTGGCAAGGTTCTCCATCGAGGAGGGGTCCTCTTGCGAGTCCGCCAGGACCAGGCCCTGGGCATCGATTACGGTCAGCCGGGTCCCGATCTCTTTTCCGAGCGATCGAACCTCCTGTTTCAAGACCGACTCGTGAGGTTGGCACAGTCGGGCCGCCGCCACATTCCTGAGAAGCGCGGCCTGCGCGGCCAGCGAGCTGCGGATCTCCTCCGTGGAGTCCTCCTCCATGCTTCGGACGGAAAGTCCTCCCACGATTGCAGCGGAGATGAGAATCGGCAGGAGTAGGCCTGCGGTGAGCTTCCAGGAGAAGCGAGAGCGGATCATTCCTGGAGTTCCTTGCCCCGGCGTTATTGTCAGCGTGGCGCGACCAGCAGCGGGTGGCCCAGGTTGTCTCCGTTGGGCTTGAATCCCTGTCCGTCCACGTCCACAAAGATCGGGTTGTTGTAGGCGACCGGGTGCATGGTGGCGGGGCCGGCCCGTCCCCAGCCCTTGCTCAGATCGCTCTCTTCGCCTGTCGCCACCACGATCAGGTGGGCGTCTTCCTGGAGATTCACCCGAATGGTTTCCTCGAAAACCAGGGGCCGCCCCTTGAATTTGGAGGGGTCCTTGGACCGGGTGTAGTTGTAATCGGGGTGTTGGCGGCCGTTGACCAGAACCTGAACCCTGTCGATCTCCAGCCAGTTGGCGGTCTGCACCTTGACTTTCAGATCGATGAATCCCTCCGACACCACCCGGGAACCGATCGGCATGCCGTCGGCGGTCTCCACCTGGAGGAAGGGGCCGTTGGAGATCATCATGCGGCCGGCCTTGGAGTTGCGGATGATTTCCCGGTGATCGATGCGGTCGGGCCGGTCGGTGGAACTGGGAACGTAGGTCCGCCAATCTCCGGCCGGGCTCGAGAATACCCCGTGCGCGTCACTGACGGCCACGCACCAGACATTGCGTCCCTGGTTGAGAAGCTGCAGCCATCCAAATATCCGGTTCTCCCCTTTGCGGGTTCGGCCTCCGCTCTCGCTGATGACAAAGGGATCGGGATTCAGGATCTGGTCGCTCCAGAATTCTCCGGCATCGATCAGGTCCTCGAATCCCGCAAAGCCTCCGTCGGCCACCTGGTCCTGGTTGCGGTCGTTGAATACGAGCCCCACGCCGGGATGGTTGATCTGAACCCAGCGGTCGGCCCCGCCTCCAAAGGCGTTGCGCAGGACAATGGCATTCAGCCGTGGGTCGTACTGCCAGGGCGGGGTCCCTCCATCTTGCAGGTAGGGAAAGCTGCTGAGCGGGAATGCGTTGAAGTGTTGCCCGCTGCCGGTGTGCTCCAGCCCGACAATGGTCTTGATGTGTTGTGTCAGGCCGAGGCGGTCGATGTGAGGTTGCCAGTCATAAATGCGGTTGTGTTCGGTTGCCGGAGCGAATTCGAGGTGCTCGGCCACCAGGTTGATGATGCGATCGTCGGTGTTGCAGTAGTTGTCGCCGCTGGGGGTGGAGTGGGAGTGGTAGTCGGTGCTGATCCACCCCCGGGTGTCCACGGTGCGCTTCAGAGTCCCGCTGACCTTGACCGACTGGCCGGGCCGGACATCGACCGTCTTCTCCAACATGTCGAACTCGGGCCCCCGGGTAATTCTGACCAGATAGTTCCCCGGGGGGAGCTGCTGGGTGAAACGGCCGTCGTGGGAGTGGTACTGGTGGTCGCAGCCGTGAGCCCGGTAGGGGCTGCCCAGATCGGGCGTGGAGGTGCCGTTGCTCCCGATGAACTGAACCTTGCAAGGTGAAGGCTTGCCCGCCTGGTCACGGATGTCGAACTCGATCCCGGACGCCGCCGGCAGCTTGAAATCCAGCCGGGCGGTCCGCCCGGCAGCCACCGAAAAGCTTCGGCGGGTAGCGGATGTCTCTTCGCGTCCGATGTCGGCGACACGAGCGTCATATTTCCCCATCGGCAACTGAAACTGAAAGTTGCCCTCTGCATCGGGATAGGAGGGCAGCTTCGTGCCTTGAATGTCCACCAGGACCCGGGCATGAACCGCCGGCGCTCCACCCTGGTCGGCCGCGGTGCCGACAACCTGCCCCGCCTTTCTTCCCAGGCTCGCCAGGATTCCGTAAGCCTCCAGGGGAGATGCGGCTACGGTCACGGCAATGGCAAACTGCCGCTCCTCGCCCGGTGAAAGATCCACCTCTTTGGGCAAGGGGGAAGCCAGCAGGCGGGGTGACCGGCCCTTGCGGTCACCTGTTTGAAGGGCGGCCCAGGCATAGGCGCGTTTGTCGAACGAGTCGATGCTGTCTCCCACCCGGATGCCGCCGACGTTCCAGCGCTGGGAAAACTCCTTCCAGGCAGCTTCCGGTTCGATGGTCTTGTTGCCGCCGAACCGATTGCGATAGGTGGAGGTGATCTTGACATAGGGCTGGTCGGCCGCCAACTCGTACTCATGCCTGATGGCCAGACCTTCCCCCTTGGCGGCCGTTCTTACCGCTTCCAGGCGGGCCGTCCCGCCCTTGCCGGGTTTGCCGATCTGAACCACGGACAGAGTGCCTCCCAAATGCCCGGGCCGCAGAACCGTCAACTGGTCATTGCTCTCTCCCGCCAGGTCGAGATCGTAGAGGCAGCCAGGCGTCGCGAAGTCCTTTTCAACCGTCATGTTGGGCCTTCTCAGCGGCAGGTTGCCCGCTACCAGGAGCTGAATCCGGTCATTCCGCATCACGAAGTCGCCGATTATGCCGTCGGCTTCCTTGCCGCCGGGCAAGAGGTCTACATTGTGCTTGCCGATCTCGAAGACTTCGACCTGCCCCTGCCGGGCCGAGAAGGCGTAGATCGTCAACAGGAAAAAACCACCGAGCAAAATCAGTCGTGGCATGGAAGTTCCTCTTCTGGAATAGTGGGAAAACGTTGTTCGGAACGGACGACCGTCCGGTGAGCGCCAGGGTCCGGCGGCCGGAATTGTATCGAAGGGCCGATCCCGGAGTCTCCCCGGGAAGGCCGGCGTCCGTCCTTCCAAAAATGTATCCTGTGGCAAGGGATCATAACCTTTCCCCAAGGGGATTGAAAGCCTGTTGGAAGACCGTCAAGATGACCGGTTTCAGTGACACGTGAAGTGTCCGGTTTGGGCAGTCGATGGGATTGAAAGCCTTGGCCGCCCTGCCTGGATTCAGTATATTGGTTCCGGAACGATTCGGTGGGACCGGTCGGTCTGAACCGGGCCCGGTTCATTGAAGCTTCATGGCTTGATCACGGCGAGTTCATTTCCGCCTTCCAGACTCGGGTTGGAAGCCCGGTGATCATGGTGGGTTAAGCCGCAACTGCTTTCAAAGTGTGCGGCCTGAATTCAGTTCACCGGCATCCCCCTTCAATATCCAAGGAAATTGACATGAGAACAGACTTCAGAGTTGGGCGATGTGGTTCCTTCCATGGCATTTGGGGGGTATTTCCGATCCTGATTCTCCTCCTATGGCCGGCCGGCGCCCGAGCCCAGGAAGACTTCACCATCGCCGTGATGCCCGACACCCAGAACTATGCGTCCGGCGACGGCGGGGGAACTCCCGAGATCTTCAAGGCCCAGACGCAGTGGATCGCCGAGAACCGGGAGGCGCTCAATATCGTCTACGTGGCTCACCTGGGAGACTGCGTCAACCATGCCGATCGGGAGGACCAGTGGCAGCATGCCGACGCCGCCTTCCGCAAGCTGGAGGGAACGCCGCCCATTCCCTACGGCATTGCCGTGGGCAATCATGACAAGTACATCTACCGCAGACTTCCGATCCGGATCGACGGCGTCCGTATCGAGACCACCCAGCTCTACAACCGTTTCTTCGGGATAGCCCGCTTCAAGGACAGACCCTGGTTCGGCAAGAACCACGGGGACGACAACGACAACTTCTATCACCTGTTGAGCGCGGGCGGGCTGGATTTCATCCTCATCTTCCTGGAGTTCGCCGCCGGCAGCGACGTCCTGGGCTGGGCCGATGAGGTCCTGAAGGAACACAGCCACAGGCGTGCCATTGTCGTCAGCCACAGCCTGCTCAAGCTCGACAAGACCTTCGGCCATCAGGGGCAAACCGTCTACGACGTGATGAAGGACAACCCCAATTTCTTCATGATGCTCTGCGGGCACGTCCTGGGCGAGGCTCTCAGGGAAGATACCTACAACGGCAACCGGGTTTACAGCCTATTGTCCGATTATCAGGGAAGGGCAAGGGGAGGCGACGGTTGGCTGAGGATCATGAAGTTCTCACCGACCCGAAACCGTATCGAGGTGAGCACCTATTCGCCGACCCTGGACAAGTACGAGAGAGACGCCGACAGCCAATTCACCCTCGAGTACGACATGTCCTCCGACTAGCCCGAAGTTCCCGAGCTATTGACAAGATAACTCCTTTATCTTCAATCATCCA
>JAPPFQ010000468.1 GCA_028875135.1 Acidobacteriota bacterium | reverse complement strand
GGGCGGGCATGGTGACACCATGGTGCCGATGCCGCGCTACTCGACCGTGGCCGGAATCCCCATTACCGAGCTCCTGCCCCAGGAGAGAATCGACGCCCTGGTCGAGCGAACCGCCAATGGAGGGGCTGAAATCGTGGGCCTGCTCAAGACCGGAAGCGCCTACTATGCTCCCTCGGCCGCCGTGACGGAAATGGTGGAGGCCATCTTCAAGGACAAACGCAAGATTCTACCCTGCGCGGCTTTTTTGGAAGGGGAATATGGCGTGGATGGGCTCTTCGTAGGCGTTCCGGTGAAGCTCGGTCGTAACGGAATCGAGGAGATCGTGCAGATCGATCTCCGGCCGGAGGAAGATGCGGCCTTGAAGAAATCGGCGGCCGCCGTCAAGGAACTGGTCGAGATCATCAAGGTATAGTCCTCCTGCCAACGACGGCGACAGGCTCCCATCATCTCGGTGGCGGCAGTTTCAGGCGAATGACCTCGTAGGATTCCTCGCGGTCGAAGATCTTCCCCGGAAAGAGCCAACTGATCAGCACTCGCAGCAGACCGAACCCAAGTCCCGCTACCTGCTGGCCATCTTCGGTGACCGTGGCCATGCTGACCAGGGTGACAGCCAACTGGTACTGGGCCTCGGCGTTCTTGGGGTCGGCCTTGAGGGACTTCCGGAAGGCCTCCACCGCCTCCTTGGACTTGCCGGTCCGCACGAATGCCGCCGCGATTCTGAAGTAGGCATCGGACAGTTTTTCCGGCGCCAGCTCGGCCACCCTCTCGACCGCCGCGTAGGCCTCGGTGCCCTTGCCGGCCATGGCCAGGGTTGAAGCCATGCTCCTCCGGTAGGCCACCTCGGAGTTGGGGTTGGACTTCTTCTTTGCCAGTGCGGTGAGAGCGCTCCGGTAGCTGCCGACAGCCTGGTCGTATTTTCTCAACTGCCGGTAGGTATCGCCCAGAAAAGCGTGGATCACGTGCTGATCCGGGTCCATCTGGGCGGCCCGTTGGAAGGCCAGGGCGGCCATGGTGAAGTCCTTCTTCATGAACAGGTCCCGCCCCTTCTGAAACTCCTGATTCAGCTTGGCGTAGGCCGCGTCATTACCCCCTCCGCCTCCTTTGCTCGTGCGCAGAGCGATGGGAGGCATGACGCGAGTGTCCTTTCCTCCAAGGCACTGGGATCCGGGGCTGCAGACGTCGATGACGTTCTCCCAGACCTTGTCGTTGTCGATGTGCACCGAGACCTTGTAACGCCCGATGGGGATGAAGTAGCGGTTGAAGCGGCCCTTCTTGTTGGTCTTGGTCTTGATGGGTTTTCCCGCCCGCCCCAGGTTCTCGAATTGGATAACGGCATCCTTGACGGGTTGACCGTCGAGCGTGACGACTCCTTCGACGGTGCCTCTTTGAGCCAGGGCTTCCGGCGGCTCAGCCAGAGCCGCAAAGGTCAGTACCAAACCACAGGCCAGAAAGAATTTCCAATGTTTCCTCATGGGAACCTCCAGGGTCGCCTCCTCGGGGCTGGGGTGCGGCCGCCGGTGTGGAACCGAGGCCGCGGTGTGGAAAATTGAGCCAACGAATGGAATCCAAGCACCCCTAGATTATATGCCAGGGGCCAAGTCACCGCTACCCTTTCTTGAACGGACGCGGGGTAGACTCCGCATGCATAGACGCAGAATCCGGCTCTTGGGTTTCGGAAGGGATGGAATGAATGAGAGGCCGGTGTCGGCCAATCAACCGGTGGCTACCGGATTGGGAGTGAGCTGGCGCTGAAGGGCAGGCATGACCTCGGAGGCGAACAGCTCCAGGCTGTGGAGATGCCGCTCCCTGTCGTCCCAATCGTGAGCCACCAGCACCAGCGTGCCGAAGGGTCCCACCTCGTGGCGGAGCTCAACGATCCGGCGGGTCACTTCATCGGGATCACCGGCAATGACGACCTCGTTCATGAAATAGTCGAGGTTGCAATCGGCGTCGTCCATCTCGGGGTCTCGGCGGAACAGCTTCAGCTCGCCGGCGAACTTCTGCGTGAAGGTCAAGATGTATTCGATGGTCCCACCCAAGCTGTTTTCGCGAGCCAGCCGCTTGGCTTCCGCCGTCGAGTCGGCCACGAAGATGTTGAGCGAAACCTTCCAATCCTGGGGTCGCGGAGTTCGCCCCGCCTGTTCGGCAGCCTGGCTGTAGGTGATCCAGTGATCCTTCAGAACCTCTCTATGGAGCATATGGTGGCTGAAGGGCTGGAAACCGTGGGAGCCGGCCATTTTAACCGTTCCCGAACCCCGGCTCATGCAGGGGACCGCGATGGGGGGATGGGGAAGCTGGTAGGGCCGGTGGACCACTCCGGTCCCAAGCTCTGCCGAAACACTGTCCTTCAGACGGTAGTCCCAGAATCTGCCCGTCATTTCCTGAGGCGGCTCTTCGGCCCAGAGTTTCAGGATCATGTCGATGGACTCGGCGACCATGGCCCCGCTGTTCTTGGGCTCGACGTTATGGACCTCCAGGTCGGAGGGAACCGCGCCCGGTCCAAAGCACAGATTGAGCCGTCCCTTGCAGAGGTGGTCCAGAAAGGCCAGACGCCCGGCGACCTGGGCCGGATGGTGGTATTGAAGACAAATAGGCGCCGGGCCCATGCGAATCCTCTCGGTCTGGGTAAAGGCCTTGGCCAGAAAGATCTCCGGCATGACGATGTTCTCGTAGCTGGAGGTGTGGTGCTCGCCCACCCAGAACTCCTCGTATCCCCACTCCTCGCAGCGGCCGATCAGCTCCAGGTCTTCGTCGTAGCACTGGGCCTTGGGCTTGGCCGGGTTGTGGATAGGCATCAGGAACATGCCGTATTTCAGAGGTTGAACGGGACTCATGGTGGATTCCTCGCTGGGATGGAGCGGAGCCGGCTCTGCGGCGACAAGACCGGAAACATATATTCAACATCGGGTAGAGTCAATCTCTAAAAGGGTGCCGTGACTTGCAGGACAACCGGAGACAAAACTCGCCTGCAGAGTCGATCGGGTCGCGCTCATCCGTCCGATTCCCGGGATCGTCGTTCGCGGACATGCTTTTCCCTTTGAGTTGTCCCGAAACATCGAATAGATTAGTTGGCTGATTCACAGACATGAGGCCGGGTTTGCTTCAGGCCCGGAAACGCCGATATCGAAGGGAGAAGATTCGAAGATGCCCAGCGGGAACTGCTACACCGACGACTGGAAACGGACCACCCCCGACTATGCCGTCTATCTGCAAGGGGCGCCTGGGGAACGCGACGAGTATTCCGACCACATTCACGTCTTCTACACGCCCGGGGGCGATCTCATGTGCATGTGGACTCAGGGCTCCCATGAGAGTTCCTCCGACCTCAGAGTGGTCTGCTCGCGCAGCCGGGATGGCGGACAGACCTGGTCCCCGATTCTTGCCATTGACGAGTCCAGGTACAAGAACATGGTTCCTTCCCTGGGGTTTCCCCTGATCAGCCGCTCGGGAAGAATGTACTGCCTTTACAACCAGCACCTGGGATACGGGGACGGAGGGCTCTATTCCGCGCCCCTGCGGGTGAAGTACTCGGATGACGATGGTCACACCTGGGTCGCGAGCGGTGTGGACATCCCTTGGCGGAGGACCCGTTTCGACCACCCCGACCCAAAGGTTCATCCGACGGGCATCGTCTGGCAGCAGCCCATCCGCGATGCCAAGGATCGGATGATCGTGGGATTCACCCGGTGGAGCAGCCCCATGGCCTATCCCCGGCCCATCGGGGGCAATCGCAACCACGGCGACAGCGGCATCGAGTTCATGCGCTTCGAGAATGTGGATGAGGGCCCCCATCCCAGGGACCTGAAAATCACCTGGCTGCCGGACGAGGCCGGGACCGTTCGAGTCTCGCCCAACATCGAACCCGAGCACTCCCGCGGCTACAGTCTGGCCCAGGAGCCGGGTCTGGTGCTTTTGCCGGACGGGCGATTGTTCACCACCATGAGGACCGTGACCGGCTATATCTGGTACACCGTTTCCGATGACCACGGCCACAGTTGGCGCCCCACCCAACCCATGCGCTTTCGAGACCATGGCGCCAAGGTCGAGCATCCCAAGTCGCCCGAGCCCCTCTACCGCCTGGCGGACGGCCGTTACCTGTTCTTTTTCCACAATCACTCCGGCTACCGGGACGGGGCCACCGGTCCCTGGGACATGGACGCCCGCCGGCCCGTCTACATCACGGTGGGAGAATTTCGCCCCCGGGCGGAACAGCCTCTGTGGTTCAGCGAGCCCAAGTTTCTCTTCGACACGCAGAAGGTGACCGCCGGAACGACGCGGCTCTGGTGGCTGGCCATGTACGCCAGCCTGACGGAGAGGGACGGTCGTCGAGTCTTCTGGTACGCCGACCGCAAACAGTTTGTCCTGGGGAAGAACATCACCGACGAGATGCTGGCCGACATGAAGGCCCCGGAGGCATAAGGCTTTATGAAAAAGACACGGATGAGAAATCAGGCGCCGTTCGGCCGGCCTGCCGGCCTGATCCTTTCAGCGGCCATTCTCTGGACGGGCTGCTCGGTGGCGCCTCCTCCCGGAGAGCAACCGTCGGCCGGTATTTCCGGCGCCGATTCAGAGGCCAACGCCATCTATCTGACCGACCTGGAGAAGTGCCGGCCGGCTTCCGCCCTGGCCAGCGAGTGGAAACATGGCACCTGGCGGCTGCTTTCCTATTCCACCGATTCCTTCAGTGGCAACCTGCTGGTGGCCGCCGAGGACAACCGGCCACCTGAAATCACCTATCCGCTGCAGCGGGAAGGATGGCACCGGATCTACATCGGCATCTACCGCGAACCGTTCACCGGCCCCAGGCGGGTTCGGGTCCGCCTGAGCGACGACCAGGCCTTCGGCACACTGACGGGGCTCGAGGGAGCCAAGGACCATCAGGAGCATTTCATCGATGATATCTTCTGGAAGGAAGCCGACCTCACCGGCAGGGACATCGTCTTCAAGCAGATCACCGAGCCCATGGCGGTGCACGCCTGGGTCGCTTACATCAAGCTGGTGCCCCTCACCGAGGAGCAGGTGCGATCCATCCAGTCTGACCGTCGCCGCAAGGACACCAAGAGACTGTTCATCCATAACGACGCCGGAGTGATCGATCGCAGCGGAACCGAGCAGGAAATCCGGGATCAACTGGAACCGCTGCGTCATTCCGACGTGGCCCGGGTCTACTGGGAGTTCGGTACCGGCGACCGCGCCAAGCGTATCTCCAAGATCGCCCGCGACCACTCGCTGGATTTGACCCAAGCGGCAGGGGGCCGTCCCTTCTTTACCAGCCCCCACGGCCGCTGGTGGGCCGAGAGCTGGAAGGCCTACCACGAAAACGGGGTGGACCCCTTTCGGGTGGCCGCCGAGTACGCCCGCCAGTTGGGAATAGAGTTCCATGCCTCCTACCGTCCCGGGGGCTTCATCTACCCGGACAACTATGGTCCGACGCTTCCGGGCGTCAGCTTTTATGAACGGCATCCGGAATTGGTCTGCATGAATCGGGAGGGCAGGCCCATGCCCCGCATCTCCTATGCCTTTCCCGAGACTCGGCGCTACGTGGTGTCGCTCTTTCGTGAAGTGGCCACGGAAAATCCCATCGACGGAGTGGCGGTTCTCTACAATCGCCGCCCTCCGCTGGTGGCCTACGAGGCGCCGGTGGTTGAAGGGTTTCAGAAAGAGTACGGCCTGGACCCGCGCCAGCTTCCGGAGAATGATCCTCGCTTCATGCGCCACCGTTCACGGTTCCTGACCCAGTTCATGAGAGAGCTGCGGGCCGAGCTGGACCAGGTGGCCCTGGAATTGAAGCGGGAAAAGCCCTTCGAGATCACGACCGTGGTTTCCAATGGCGAAGAAAACCTGTTCTTTGGGATGGACCTGGCCACCTGGGTCAAGGAAGGCCTGGTGGATGTGATCGTCCCCTATTCCTCGGTCGAGCGGATAGGAGCCTATGGAAACAAGGTTGGCCCAAACACGTGGGACGGCGAACCGAGCTGGGAGAACCCCGAGGATGTGGAATGGTTTGTCTCCCTGGTC
>JAPPFQ010000453.1 GCA_028875135.1 Acidobacteriota bacterium | reverse complement strand
TGCGGCCTTATTAAAAGTACTAGCAGCCGGTACACAGCAGGTGTATGCCCACCCGGTAACGCGGGCGCCCCGCCCGCACAACACCGGCAAGGCCTCACCCAACCCCTCGACCTGGCTCGACCGGCAACAGCGTCAGGACTCTGCTTCGGCCGAGCCGATGCCATTCCCGCCGGCAGGGAGGCCGGGTGCCACATCGCAGGGAAACCGAGCGGCAGGCAACGGGAGTGCATGCCGGCGGGACACCCGCGCTCCCGGGTGGCGCATCCTCCCGTCACTCTTGCTTCTCAAGGGGGCGTGCTCCGGCTTGCCGGGCCGCAGCCCGTGCCGATGCGGCAAAGCTGCCTCAAGCTTTCCTCCAACGGGGCGCTCAAGTGGACCCTCAAGGCTCTGCGTCCCCTTCGGGAGAGCACCTGAAAATCCCCCCTGGCCTGTGCGGCCTTCACGGCTCCAAAGGTGTATTTCCGGCCGGGCACCGGCAAATCCTGCGGGTCCTCTCCGGTGAGCTGCAGAAAGACGCCGCTGTTGGGCCCTCCCTTGTAGGCTTGGCCGGTCGAGTGCAGAAAGCGCGGGCCGAAACCCAGGCAGGTGGCGACCCCGAACCGGTCCCGGACCTGGCGCCTCAACCTCTGAAGCAGCCTCCGGTGCGAGGGGCTCATCTCGAGATAGGCCAGGATCGCGAAGTAGTCTCCCGGGCGGAGCCGGCCGAGGTGAGCCTGAAGAATGGTTGCCGCGGTGGGCTCAGCCCCCGCGGCCTCGGACAGAAGGCGGCGGTTCTTCTCATCGGCCAGCAGGGAAATCCCGCCCTGGCTGAAGAAGGCGGTCTCCCGCGGAAAGGAGCCCTCCCGCTCGTAGCGCCGGGTCAAGTCCCTGGTGGCAATCTTGCTGGCCTCGACATCGGGTTGATCGAAGGGATTGATCTCCAGGATGGATCCGGCCACTGCCGTCGCCACCTCCCATCGAAAGACCTCCCGCCCCAGGTCGTAGCGGTCGGCCATGGTGATCCGGATGACGGGATGCCCGCTCTCCTCCAGATCCCTGACGGCGTGCTCCTGTTTTCGATCCCGGCTGGAGTCCAACCGAAGGTGAAGGAAGAGCCGGTCTTCGCCGTAGACCCCGGGAGGCCCCACCGATTCTCCTTCGACGGGGATCAGGCCCTTTCCATCCTTGCCGGTCGACTCGGCCAGCAACTGCTCCAGCCAGGCGCCCATGCCCGAGATTTCCGGGGAGGCAATCAGCGTGGGCTTGTCCCTGCCGGCGTTGGCCAGGGTGCCCAGAATCACTCCCAGGACCACCCCGGGATTGCGGTGTACGGAAGTCTGAGGCTTGCAGGCCTGAACCATGGAGCCGGCCCGGCGGATGAACTCGGCCACGTCCAGTCCCATCAAGGCTGCCGGCACTCTACCGAAATTCGACAGCGCCGAGTAGCGTCCGCCGACGGCCGGCTCTCCAAGAAAGACGGATCGGAAACCCTCCCCTTCGGCAATTGCCTGCAGCTTGGAACCGGGGTCGGTGATGGCGACAAACCGCCTTCCGGCGTCGGAATCACCCAGGACCTGTTTCACCCGCTCGAAGAAGTACTGCGTCAGAATGTCGGATTCCAGGGTGCTGCCGGACTTGCTGGAAACGATGAAGAGGGTTCGTGACAGGTCTACCCGGGATTCGAAACTCCGGATTTGCGCGGGGTCGGTGGAGTCCAGGACGTGAAGTTCCGGATATCCCTGCTGCTTGCCGAAAGTTGCAGCCAGAATTTCGGGAAAGAGGCTGGAGCCCCCCATTCCCAGCAGAAGCAGATGGGACAATCCCTCCCTGCGAATCTCCCGGACGAGCTGCTCCAAGCGCGGACTGGAGCCGGGGGTGTCCGTCAGCGAGAGCCAGCCCAGCCAGCTACTCTCATCGGCCCCTGTCCAGAGCGAGGGGTCTCCCGACCACAAGCGAGCGGTATTGTGCTCCCCGTCCCAGCTCTCAAGGGCCGCCGACACGGCATGGGACAGCTTCGGGTTCAGGGAATGGGTTTGAGAATTCAACGGAGGGGCACGCATTCCAGGGGTGACGCCATCTCTGCAGGCACGGAGGAAGTTCTTCAGCGGTAGCGGGTTTCCAGCGCCTCGACTTTTCCCAGGCGCCGACGGTGGCGCTCCTCTCCCGTAAAACTCGCTCCCAGGTAAGCCAGGACCACTTCTCTGGCCAGCTCGATGCCCACGATGCGGGCCCCCAGGACCAGCACGTTCATATCGTCATGCTCGACTCCCTGGTGGGCCGAATAGGTGTCGTGGCAGACGCCGGCGCGAATGCCCGGGAGCTTGTTGGCGGCCACCGAAGCCCCGACCCCGCTGCCGCAGATGACGATCCCGCGGTCCGCCTGCGCCCCTTTGAGCACCAGGCCGACTTTCTCGGCGTAGTCGGGGTAGTCCACCGCGGCGTCATCGTGGGTGCCGCAATCCTGCACCTCATGGCCCTGATCCCGGACGAACTGCTTGATCTGTTCCTTGAGACCGAATCCGGCGTGGTCGGAACCCATGGCAATGCGCATCCTGTCCCTCGACTTTCCGGAAACCGGCGGGCGGGTATCCAGTTCCGTGAAGATACCACGAAATGCGGTTCCCGGCTCGGCTTCGATACAAACCGGGTACATCTGAATGAATTGCAGAAGCTATCGCTCTGTACTTGACCGGTTTTTGGGGTTAACCTTGGGCGGTTCAGATGGAACGGGACGACAGTTCCCGCCAATTCGGGGCTTAACATGGATCTCCTGGCTAAATTGCCGCATCCTTTTCGGCGTCGCTACCTCCCTGAATCCCTGGACTACGAGCGGTGGAGCTGCCTGGAGCCGTTCTTCCGGGTTCTGGAAGAGCGAGAGCTGGATACCGTGGAACAGTTGGAACAGTGGCTGCTGGACTGGAGCGAGTTGAGCGACGCCGTGGGGGAAGAGGGCTCGCTGCGCTACATCCGGATGACCTGTGACACCGAGAACCAGGAGATCGAAAAGGCCTACTTTCACTTTCTGGAGGAGATTGCGGAAAATCTCAAGGCTGCCGAGGATCGCCTCAAGCGCTGTTTCCTCGCCTCCCCCGCGAGGAAACAGCTTCCATCCCGGCGTTATTCCGTGCTGGACCGCAGCCTGCAGAATGACGTGGAGCTGTTCCGCCAGGCCAATATCGCCCTGGAGACCCGGGAGTCCAAGGGAACCCAGCGCTACCAGAAGCTGATTGGATCCCTGACGATATCCTTCGAGGGCAAGGAGCAGACCCTGCAGCAGATGAAGCGCTACCTGGAGTATCCGGAGCGTAGCCGGCGGGAAGCGGCCTGGAGTGCGGTTGTCGAACGCCGTCTGAAGGAGCGGGACCGCCTGGAGGCGCTCTTTGAAGAACTGCTGGGAGTCCGCGCGGCGATTGCCGCCAACGCGGGTTTCGACTCCTATCGCGACTACATGTTCCGCCGCCTGGAGCGATTCGACTACGGCCCCGAAGACTGCTATCGGTTTCACCAGGGAGTCGAAGCGGTGGTTGTGCCGCTGGCGCGCAAGCTGCAACGGTCGAGAGCCGCGGAGATGGGTTTGGAGTCCCTGCGTCCCTGGGACCTGAGCGTCGATCCCCGAGGTCGGCCGCCGCTTCGTCCCTTCGCCCGGACCGGAGAGTTGGTGGACGGCTGCGTGGAGATCACCGGCCGGGTGGATGCCCGTTTTTCCGGATTCCTGGAGACCATGCGCAGCCATGGACTGCTCAACCTGGACAGCCGCAAGGGCAAGGCTCCCGGAGGCTATCAGTCCACCCTGGATGAGGCCCGCCTGCCCTTCATCTTCATGAACTCGGTGGGGGTCGACGGCGACGTCCGGACATTGCTGCACGAGGCCGGGCATGCCTTTCACGTGTTCGCGACCCGGGAGGAACCTCTGGACCACTACCGCCACGGACCGATTGAATTCTGTGAAGTGGCCTCCATGAGCATGGAGTTGCTGGGTGGAGAGCACCTGGACGTGTTCTACGCCCGGGAGGAGGACTTCAAGCGTTCACGGAGGCAGCACCTGGAGGGGATTGTGGACATCCTTGCCTGGATCGCCCAGGTGGACGCGTTCCAGCACTGGATCTACACCCATCCCGGGCACAGCCCGGCTCAACGGCGAGATCAATGGGTCGCCTTGAATCAACGCTTCGGAGGCATCGAAGACTGGTCGGGATTCGAGGAAGCCCTCCGCTGCGGCTGGCACCGACAACTCCATATTTTCGAGCTGCCCTTCTACTACATCGAATACGCCATCGCTCAACTGGGAGCCCTGCAGGTGTGGCTGAATTCCAAGAAGGACTTCAAGGGAGCCGTCGACGACTACTGGTCGGCGCTGCAGTTGGGCGGAAGCCGCCCGCTGCCGGAGCTCTTCGGCCGAGCGGGAGCCGCCTTCGACTTCGGTCCCGCCACCCTGAAACCCCTGATGGAGAGAGTGGAAGCGGAACTGGAGGCACTCTGATCCCTTCATCCGGGAGCCAGCCACACCTTGCGGAAGTGGAAGTGCTGGAATCCCAGAGAGTTGATCTTCAGCCCCCGAACCTGCCGCCGGTGCACCAGCGAATACCGGACCAAGGCCAGCGGCGCTACCACGAAATCACTCAGGATCTGCTCTTCGATCTGCCGGTAGAGTCGGGCCCGCCTGGTCTGGTCCAGCGTTCCCCTGGCTCGGCGCAGCAGCCCGTCCACCTCGGGATTACCGTACCCAAAGGGGTTCCCATTGCTGCGGGAATGAAACAGCCGGCTCAGCAGGGCGTCCGGATCGGGGAAATCGATCACCTCTCCAAGCAGAAACATGGAGGCTTGTCCACCATAGATTCGGTCGAGGAGCTCCCGCATGGAATCCACCCCCCGGACATCGATCTCAAGTCCGATGGAGCGGGGGCCCTCCAGAAGTCGTTCCAGTCGCCGGCGGGCCTCCGGCAGCCGGACGGTAGTCGAGAGGCTCAGCCTGGGTAGCGGCCCATGACGGTGCCGCCATTGTTTCAGAGCCTGTCCGGCCGCTTCCAGGTTCCGGGTACGGACCGGTTGCCGCCGGGACCCCAGCAGCGAGAAGGGAATCAGGCGGTCGGTGGGCTCGAAGTCGGTCAATCCGCCATAGACGGAGCCCGGGTCGATGGCCAGGCAGACGGCCTTTCGCAACAACCGTTGGCTGGTGCCGGGGGTCTTCACGTTCATTCCCAGATAGAGCAGCCGCAGGACGGGAAGGGTCCGGATCGCCCAATCCGTCCTGCTCGCAGCCCGGGGGATTTCATCGGCGGGAATGAAGGACAGGTCCAGGCGGCCTCGGGCAAACTCCCGAAAGCTCCCGCGGTCGGTGAGAGCGGCGGTGGTTCGAATCCGCAGTCCGTCCAGGTAAGGCCTCCCGAGGAAGTGGTCTGGATGGCTCTCCAGGTGAATTTCGTGGGCGGGCCCCAGCCTCTTCAGGCGAAAGGCTCCCGTGCCCAGCGGTGATCGGCCGAACTGTCGCTCCCCAGATTCCACCGCTTCCCTTGGAACCACCGAAGCCGATGGGAGCGCCAGCACCTGCAGAAAGGGAGCATAAGGCTGCTCCAGAGAGATCTGCAGGGTGTGGGAATCCACCGCCCTGATTCCGCTGACGCTGTCGGACTTCCCCGAACGGAAGGCGGCGGCTCCTCCGATCCGAGTGTAGTACTCCGAGTCTACCGCCTTCCACCGGGGATCGACCAGGCGGGTGAGGGAGTAGACAAAGTCCCGGGCCGTGACCGGCCGTCCGTGGTGGAAACGGACGTCCCGGCGCAGGCGAAAAGTGTAGGTGGTGCCGTCGAAGGAGATCCGCCAGTCCCTGGCAATGGCGGGAGCCACCGCCAGATGCTCATCCAATCGCACCAGGCCGTCGAACAACTGCAGGACAATGGCCGATTCCCAGTAGTTGCGGGAGTGTATGGGATCCAGCGAATCCACTGCCTGGGCCATGATGCGCAAGACCCCGCCGCCGGCCGGTGCTGAATCCGGATTTCCGGGGGGACTGTCCGGGCCACGGTGGACCCACAAGAGCAGGACCGG
>JAPPFQ010000651.1 GCA_028875135.1 Acidobacteriota bacterium | reverse complement strand
CTGACCGCAAGTCCAAACGACCTCAACCCGTCTCGCGAATCAACTGGTCCGGCCTGCAGCAGGCCATGGATGCGGAAGGCCTGGAGGCGGTGGTGGCCGCCTCTCCCGAGAACTTCTTCTACCTGTCCAACTGCCTTCTACTCTCTCAGCAGATCATTCCCAGCCGCCTCTGCCTGACGATAGCCACCAGAGAAAGCTCCCCGACGGCTCTGGTCTGCTACTGCGAGGAGCGACAGATGCGGCAGGATTCCTGGATCACCGACATTCGCACCTACCTGGAATTTCAGGAACACCCCATGACGGCGCTGGGCGAGATCTTGAAAGAAATGGGACTGGGCAAGGCAGCCATCGGCATCGAACGGCATTTCCTGACCGCGGCCGACGTCGACCGGCTTGCGCGAGAACTGCCCCGGGCCAGGCTCCTCGGCGCCGATCGGTTCTTCGGCAGGGTGCGGGCCGTCAAGACTCCCGACGAGCTGGAGATCCTGACCCGTGCGGCTTCCCTGACCGAGGGAGCCATCCAGGCATCCTTCCAGTCGGCCCGACCGGGCCAGTCCGAGAAAGTCGTGGCCGATGACCTGTTGGGACGCGTCCTTCAGGCCGGATCCACCCGGCAATGGATCACGCTGGCCGTGGGAGCCAACACCGCCGTCAACCATCCCTTCCCCAGTTCCAAGCCTTTGACTCCGGGGGAAATCCTGCGGGTGGACGTCGGCGGGACCTTTCAGGGCTACCAGTCGGACGTGGCCCGCACCGCCGCCATCGCCGCCGTCACACCCGAGCAGGAGTCCGTGTATCGCCGGCTCAGGGAAGCACAGCGGCAAACCATTGAGACAGCCCGCCCCGGCGTCAGGGCCTGCGACCTCTATATCACCTGCAGGCGGGAACTGGAGCGGCGGGGCCTGTCCATGACCAGCCAGGCGGCCGGGCACGGACTGGGCATCGGCATGCACGAATTCCCGGTGCTGCACGGCCGGGAAACAGCCGAGATCCAACCCGGCATGGTGCTCAACCTGGAGCCGGCCGTCCTGGATTCCCAGGGCTTCCTCTACCACCTCGAAGACCTCTTCGTGGTGACTGAAACCGGACCCAGGATCCTGACCCGTCTGATGGACACCTCCGATCTGTTTATCATCCGGTGACTCCAATTCCGGGTGGAATGGCGTTCGGCTCTCACGACCTCCCGCCCGAGATGGCGAGGCACGGACCAATCTGCTAAGATCTTCTCAAGTACCGACCTGCCGGCAACAACCCCAGGGGAGACAAGTCATGGATAGAAGACACTTCTTTCTGCAATCAGCCGCGCTGACGCTGGCGGCCACCGGACTGCAATGCAAGGGCTCCCAGGGGCTGACAGGTCCCAGCCAGGCCGCCGGCCGCAAGGAAAAACACCGGGTGGCCATTATCGGTTGCGGGCGGATGGGGCAGTACTACGCGGAAGTCTACCGCGCCATGCCCGACACCGAGCTGGTAGCCATCGCCGAGTGGAACGAGGAGCGGCGCAAGGTGGTCGGCGAGCGTTTCGGAGTCAAGGCGCTCTACAAGGACGTGCACGGCATGCTGAAGGAGGTGGTGCCCGACATCGCCGCCGTCATCACCCCAACCAAGTTCATGAAGGATGCGGTCATCGCCTGCGCCGAGGCCGGCGTCAAAGGGGTTTCCACCGACAAGCCCATCGCGGCCCGGCTTTCGGACGCCGACGCCATGGTGGACGCCTGCAAGCAGCGGGGCGTGGTTTTTGCCGGGGGCAACCTGCAGCGGGCCAAGTGGAACGTCCAGGAGGCCGGCCGCCAGTTGAACGGAGGCAAATGGGGTACGCTTCAGGGGGCTTCGATTCACGGTTTCGGCGGCGAGATCTCGGGCGGAGGCTGCCAGCATCTCTCGGTCCTGAGGCTTTTTGCCAGAGCGGAAGTGCGGGAGTTGATTGCCTGGGGCACCCCCCTGGAAGCGCTGGCTCCGGAGAAAGACGACGCCGGGCTGATCATCAACGGCCTCTTCACCATGGATTCCGGACTCGAGGCTACGGTATTCGGCCAAAAGACTCCCTACAGCGGCGTCGAAGCCTGGACCGACGACGCCCTGGTCCGCTGGAACTGGAACGAGCCTCAGGTCTATATGGGGACGGACAGCAAGGGCGCCCGCCAGGAGGTGGACCCCCAATATGCTCCCAACCTCTGGCTGGACTACGTCAAACAGACCCAGGGGACCATTCCCGGAACGGAACGAGCCCCCTGGTACGGGGACGACTACCTGGTCACGGCCATTCGCTCCTTCCTGGATGCCGTGGACACGGGACGGGAGCTGTTCATCTCGGGCCACGACCTGCGGCAGGCCCTGGAGATCGCCATCGCCTGCAAGCTGTCGGCCCAGCGGGGCAATCGTCCGGTCAAGCTGCCCCTGGAAGACCGCTCCCTGGCCCTCTACCCCAGACCCTACCGCTGGCTGGGCGGAGACGTCACCAATCGCCCCCAGTCGGCCGAAGAAGCTGCCGGGCAGTCAAGCTAGAGCTGCCCCAAAGTGAACCGGCGGCTTCGACCTGAATCACGACGGACCCGCCCGGCTCCGGCCCCATCCCAACCCTGAGGAGGCAAGTCTCTGGAAGCGCCATCCTTTGGAACTCTAAACACTCTGGTCCTGGTAGCTTACTTCGCGGTGGTGGTCGGTCTGGCCCTGGGTCTCTCCGGCAAGCAGAAGGACACCGGGACCTACTTCCTGGCCAACCGGCGCATGCCCTGGCTGGCGGTCGGCCTCAGCGTGGTTGCCAGCGTTCTGAGCGCCATCACCTACCTGGGCGCACCGCAGGTGGCCTACGAGGAGAATGCCGCTCTGGTTGTGGGGCTGCCGGCTACCCTGCTGGCCGCCCCGCTGGTAATCCTGCTCTTTTTCCCCATCTACCGCAGGCTCCGGGTCACCAGCATTTACGAGTACGTGGGCTTGCGCTTCGGGAGCCGATCCCGCTACGCCGCTTCCTTCTTCTCGATTCTGCAGCTTCTGGGCTGGATGGGCATCGCCCTCTATGCCCCGGCTCTGGCGCTTTCCACGGTCACCGGTCTCGACCTCTGGAGCGCCATCATTGTCATGGGCCTGGTGGCCACCGCCTACACCACCCTGGGCGGGATGGCGGCGGTGATCTGGACCGACGTGGTGCAGTTTCTGGTTCTGGCCTTTGGGGCAGTCCTGATCACCTTTTCCCTGGTGGAGCGCGTGCCCGGGGGAATGGACCGGATCATGGAAATGGCTTCCGCCCATGACAAGCTGCCGCTGCTGGATCTGACCTTCAGCTTCTCGGAAATCAACGGCCTGACGGTGGTGATCTGCTATTTCATCATCGCCTTCGGCCAGTACGGCACCAGCCAGGTACCAGTCCAGCGGTTGCTCTCGATCAAGTCGTTTGGAGGAATGGTCAAGGCGCAGATTCTGGATCACATTTTGGAAATCATCCTGCTGGCGCTTCTCTTCTTCATCGGGTTGGGACTCTTCGCCTACTTCTCCCTGTTTCCGGAACGCCTGGCGGAAGGGATCGGCGGCGACAAAATCCTCCCGTTTTACATCATTCACGCCCTGCCGGCAGGAATATCGGGCCTGATCATCGCCGCCGTCTTTGCCGCCGCCATGTCCACCGTCGACTCCGGCATTCACTCCATGAGCACCCTGATCCTGGTGGACTTCATCCAGCCGTTGAGAAAGCGCGCCCTGGATTCCCGCCACAGTCTCCGGATCGCCCGCGGACTGACGGTCGCTCTGGGTCTGCTGGCCACCGCTTCCGGTCTGCTGGTTTCTCAGATCGAGGGAATCCTCAAGGCGATCAGCATGGTCGGCGGCTACGTGGCCTCACCCGTCACCGCTCTGTTCCTCATGGGGATCCTGACCCGCAGGGGAAATTTCGGCGGTTGGCTGATCGCCACCTGCCTGGTCAGCATTCCCTCGCAGGTTTACATCCAGAACTATACGGACACCCACTGGATATTTTACGGAGCCCTCGCGATGGTCATCTGCCTGGTGGTCTCCTACCCCTTCAGCCTGATTTATGCCAGGGTGCGAGGCCTCCCGCCCGCCGACCGGGAATACACCCTGTGGCGCCGTAAGACCGCTGCGGAAGTGCCCGGACTGCAGGAGCCTTGACGAGCCAGGCAACTATGCCCCAGAGCGGGCTAGAGGAGGAACCAAGTGCAAACCAGAAGAGAATTTCTCAGAACCTCGGCCACGTCCCTGGGCCTGGCAAGCGCCCAGGGCCTCAACCCGTCCCGCGCCGCCCCGGCGCAGGGCTCTACCGGCAGCGGCAGGCGGCCGCGGCTGATCTACAACAACGACGGCGACGACAGCTACTCCCCCCTGGCCACCACCCCCGAGGGGTTTCTGGCCCAGCGGATGAAGACCCTGCCGGGCACCCATGTCGACAGCATCTACTACTGCGGATTCGTGACCAGGCGCCACTGGGAGACTTCATATCCCATGGGGCCGGAAAACGATCCCATCCGCGTCACCGTGGATTTTGCCCGACAGCACGGACTGGAGTGCGTCTTTTCCTTCCGCATGAACGACATCCACGACGCCTTCATCCCGGGACGGCTCAACCCTTTCAAGCGTCGACACCCTCAGTTCCTGCTGGCAAGCTTTCCCGACCCGGACTCCTTTCAGCCCTTCCTGCGCTGGAATCGCAAGGAGGGTGAACATCCCCTGAGGCCGACCCGGGAAGCCTTCGGCGTCCGTTCCTCCGAGTGGTTCAGTTGGTGTGCGGTGGACTACGCCCATCCCGAGGTGCGCCAGCGGTACCTGCAAGCGATCGAAGAAGCCTGCCGGCGCTACGACCTGGACGGAGTCGAGCTGGACTGGTGCCGCCACCCCTTCTTCTTCAAACCGGGAACCGAACGCCAGCATGTGCCCCTCCTGACCGACTTCGTGCGAACGCTGCGCCGTCGCCTGCGGGACATTTCGAGGCAGAAGGGCAAAGCCATACAACTGGCCATGCGGGTGGCCGACACGCCCGAACTCTCGCTGAACAACGGGGTAGACGCCGCCTCCTGGATCGAGGAGGGCCTGGTGGACCTGCTGGTCGCCGGGGCGGGCTATGTCCCCTTCACCACCCCGGTCGAGACCTGGATCGAGCTGGGCCATGCCGCCGGCATCCCGGTCTATCCCTGCCTGAGCGGCTCCACCCGGGCCTTCCAGGATGTTCGAGCGGCTCGGGCCGCGGCCCAGCGCTTCTGGTCGGCCGGGGCCGACGGCCTCTACTGGTTCAATCTCTTTGTGATGTCGGGCATTCGAGGCGGCAGAGGAACTCCCGAGGTCCACGACCCCCACCAGCAGCAGATCGCCGAGGAAACGGGAGAGGCCGCCGTGCTCTCCAATCTCGACAAGCTCTACACCGTCGACCGCACCCAGGAAGCCGGCTACATCGCCCACATCTGCCCTCGGGCGCCGCTGCCGGTGACCTTCTCGACCGCCTCGGGCTCCCAAGAGAAACGGATCCCGATCCCCGTCGGGGACGACTTGAAGGAGAGTGCCGCCGCCGGCTCTCACCCCAAGACGGAATTGCGCATTGGCTGGTCGACGCCGATCCGACCGGATCAGGCGGCTTTTGAGCTCAACGGGGTTCGGCTTGCCGCCGGTGACGGCGTTCGAAGGACGGGCTCCGACGGCAAAGCCTGGATGGACTGGAAGCTGCCCCGCGGGCGGATCCATCGGGGAACCAACGAGTTGACCGTCCGGGTGCACCCCAACTGCCCGGCCGGTCTGACGCTAGAGGAGGTTCACCTGGCTCTTAACTACACGGCGTGAACTTTGAAGTGTGAAGTGTGAAGCGTGAAGTGTGGAGAGTGACTGATATCGATGGGTCAAGCACCAAATCGATCTCGGCGCAGGCGTTCGGAGAGTGCAAACGGACCAAGAGGCGCTTGCCTGCTCCCGGAACCCTCGACTTTCCTGAAACAGACGAAAAAAAGCGTGATCCACGAAGTGACACAAAGGACAACGAAGGGCCACCAAGCGACACGGCTCTGCCGCATCGGCACGGGCTGCGGCCCGGCAAGCCGAAGCGTGCCCCCTTGAGAAGCAAGAGTGACGG
>JAPPFQ010000300.1 GCA_028875135.1 Acidobacteriota bacterium | reverse complement strand
GATGTTCATTGATTCCCACGCCCATCTGGCGGAAGCCGAGTTTCAATCGGACCTCCCGTCAGTGCTGGATCGAGCCCGATCTGCGCGGGTGGAACGGGTGCTGGTGATCGGAGACGGGGTGGACCCGGCAAAAACCGCGAAGGCGGTTTTGCTGGGAGAACGTGAGGGTGACCTGGATGTGGCTGCGGGCATTCATCCGCACGAGGCGAGCCTGGCCTCGGAGTCGAGCCTGGACAATCTCGTCCGGCTGGCGCGGTCCGGCAGGCTGGTTGCCTGGGGGGAAATCGGACTGGACTTCCATTACAGCCATTCCCCGCCCGAAGAACAGGAGGAGGTATTTTCCCGCCAACTGGCTCTGGCTCGTGAGGTGGGCCTGCCGGTCGTGATTCACACCCGGGAGGCCGAAGCCCGGACACTGGAGATTCTGGGCGATCACTACGCAAATGGCGGTTCGGCCGGTGTGATGCACTGTTTCAGCGGCAGTCTGGCCATGGTCCGGGCCTGTCTGGAAATGGGATTTCACATCTCGTTTTCCGGTATGGTGACGTTTCCCAAGGCCCACGATCTCCGCCAGGTGGCCCGGGCCGTGCCCATGGACCGGCTGTTGATCGAGACCGATGCCCCCTATCTGGCTCCGGTGCCGTTCCGCGGAAGACGCAATGAGCCGGCTCATGTGGTCGAGACCGCCAAAGTACTGGCGCAGGTCAAGCAGGTCGGCCTGGATACCTTGGCCAAGTGTACGACGGAGAACTATCGTCGGTTGTTCCACCCGGCTCGCGAGACGCCGCAATGACGGGCCGGATCCCGGGGTCCGGTCCAATCAAGGTTTGTCCGAATCGATAACCGGAAGGGTTTGAGTGCAGCCTCAAGAAATTTTCCACCTGGTCAAAGACGAATTGCGGCAGGTCGAGGGGGAGTTTGCGCGCCAGCGCCGTTCTTCGGTCGGCACCATCGAGAAGATCGGCAAATATCTGCAGGAAGGTGGCGGGAAGCGCATTCGTCCCAGCCTGCTGCTGCTCTGCGCCAAGCTCTGCGGCCGAGTCAACGAGTCGGCCATCAAGCTGGCTGCCGTGGTCGAGTTCATTCACACCGCCACCCTGGTCCATGACGACATCATCGATGGGGCTACCGTTCGCCGGGGGCGCTCCAGCGCCAACCACAAGTGGGGCAATCAAGTCACGGTGCTGGTGGGCGACTGGCTCTACATGCAGTCCTTCTACGTGGCGCTCCAGGAACGCAACTTTCGCATTCTGGACATTCTGATCGACTTGACCCAAAAAATGGTGGAGGGCGAACTGATTCAGCTCTCCCTGGATGGAAGTCCCAAGGTCAGCGAACAGCAGGTGCTGGATATCGCCCGGCGGAAGACGGCTCACCTGTTTTCCGGCTGCGCCCGGATTGGAGGGTTGCTGGGTCGAGTCAGCGATGAGCAGGAACGGGCGCTGGGCGAGTATGGCCTGAACCTGGGCCTGGTCTTCCAGGTCACTGACGACATCCTCGACTTGAACTCTTCCCAAAGGGTGTTGGGCAAGCCGGTGGGGAGCGACCTCAAAGAGGGCAAAATGACCTTGCCGTTGGTGTACGCCCTTCAGTCCTGCGATCGGGGCGAGTCCCGCAAGATCGAGACGGTCCTCCAGGAGAAAGCGTTTCGCTCGGTCGCCAAGGAGGAAATCCTTGCGATCGTGACCCGGTACCGTGTCCTGGAAAAAGCTCGGCAACGCGCAGAGGAGTTTGCTGCACGAGCTGAAGCCGCCATGGAATATTTCCCCCCCTCTCCCTACCGTCGGGCACTGCAGGCGATCCCGCGAATGATTCTGGACCGCGACCGCTAATCCGGTTGGGCTTGGGTCACGAAACGATAGATGATCTCGGCGCAATCGCCGAGGTCCTCGGCCACCACATATTCTTCCAGGGAATGGAGCCCGGCTCCTCGAGGACCGAAGACCAGGGTCGGGATACCGGCGGCCGCCAACAGGGCGGCGTCGGTCCAGAAGGACACGCTGCCCCAGCCAACATGGCGGGGACGTTGGGATCGCGCCGTGCGATAGAAGCGCTGCAGGACAGCCTTTTCGGGGTCGGCTTCGAAGGGCTCTCGCGCGCAGACCAGCGAGGCTTCCCCTTGGAAGTGGGGGTCCTGATCGTGGCAGGTTTGAAGGATCTGTCGAAATTCGGTTTCGACGGTTTCCCGTGTTTCAGGCGGAACGGTCCTTCGCTCGTATTTCAAGTGGCAGCGGTCGGGGTAGCTGCTCCATTGGCGGCCGCCCCGGATCACTGAGGCGTGCAGCGAGCCCGATCCCAGTAGGTGGTGGAGAGGACGGCTCTGCAGATCCCGGTCCAGTCGGTCCAGGTGGCCCAGGACCTGGCCCATCAGCCGAATGGCATCCACGCCGTCGGCCGGCCGGCTGCCGTGGGCTGCCTTTCCGCGGGTGGTGACTTCAACCCAGGCAAACCCCTTGTGGGCGGTGGCCACCTCAAGATCGGTCGGTTCCAGCACCAGCGCGAAATCGAAGGGTCGGTCCTGCGGCCAATGCTCCAGAAACCAGGTGGTTCCCAGGCTCAAGTCCTCCTCATCGGCCACCGCTGCCAGCACAACCTCGCCCTTCCAGTCCTCCTTGCTCCGGGACAGCGCCAACAGCGCCGCTACCGCTGCCGCCAGCCCTCCCTTCATGTCCTGCGCCCCCCGGCCGTAGACTCTTCCCTCCTTGAGAACCGGCACCAGGGGGCGTTTCATTCCTGCGATACTCACCGTGTCGAGGTGTCCGTTCAGGAGAACTCTGGGTCCGGGGCCGGACCCTTGCACCGCGGCCAGCACGTTGAATCGTCCCGGGGCAACCGGCTGCAGTTCGCTTGGGATGCCCTCGCTATTCAGCAGTCCGGAGAGATGTTCGGCAATGGCCTGCTCTCCGGCCCCGCCGGACACAAGAGTAGGGTTGACCGATTCAATCCGGATCAGTTCAAAGAGGATTTCCAGCGATCGATCGAAGGTCTGTTGCAGTGAAGTCACTGTGCGATTATACCGGCTCTGCTTTGGTTTCGGGGTGAAAGGGAATAGACTGTGATCGATCGGCTCATCCGGCCGGAACGAGATTCGAGAGGGGGAATTGAATGTCTGACCGCCGGCATCGTTCGTCCATCGACCGCCGCAGCTTTCTGAAAAACTCGATGGCAGCCGCGGCTGCTGCAGCCTCCCAGGCGGCGGCGCCCGCCATCATCCCTGCCCGGAGCCTGGACTCGCCGGTGGTGTATGCCCTGATCGGCACCGGCTCCCAGGGGAGAAACCACTTGAGGAACTTGAGCACCCTGAAGTCCGGGCGGTGCGCCGTCCTGTGCGACACCTATGCTCCCAACCTGGCCAAGGGGGTGCGGGAGATTGGCGGCAGGCCCGATACCGAGACAGGCGACTACCGTCGCGTGCTGGAACGCAAGGACGTCGAGGCGGTCTTCATCACCACCCCCAACCACCTGCACGTTCCCATGCTGCTGGAGGCTCTGAGCGCCGGGAAGCACGTCTTCGTCGAGAAGTGCCTGATGAAAGAGGAAGAGGAGATTCCGAAGGTCTACGAGGCCAAAGGCCGCCACCCCGAACTGGTCTTGCAGGTAGGGCTTCAGCGGCGCTACAGCGGGGTCTACCGCAATGCCATGCGCATGATTCACACCGGGGTGCTGGGCCGGGTGATGACCATCCGGGCCCAGTGGCACCGAAATACCAGTTGGCGTCGCCCCGTTCCCGATCCCCGGCTGGAGCGAAGCATCAACTGGAGGATGTACCGGGCGTACTCGGGAGGCCTGATGGCCGAACTGGGGTCCCACATGGCGGACGTAGCCAACTGGGCCTTCGAGTCGGAGCCGGTCAGCGTCACCGGCGTCGGCGGCAACGACTACTGGAAGGATGGCCGCGAGATCTTCGACAACGTGGCCGTGATTTACCAATATCCCCGGGGACAGAAGTTCCTCTTCAGCGCCATCGGTCATAACCGGCACCTGGAATTCTCGGAAACCATTCTGGGAGATCGTGGAACCATCGAAATCACACTGGGACGCAACGATCCCAGAGCCACCTTCTATCCTCAGAAACTGGCTCGGGGCGCTCCCACCGCCGGAGAATCATCCAGTATTCCCAAAGAGCTGGACTGGATGGCGGGAGCCACCATCCTCGAGAAGGCCAAGGGGGTTCCCATAACGTCGGAGCCTCCCGCAGAGTCCCACGGGTTCGTGGCTCGCGAAGTCGGGCATGCCCGCCGCTGGCTGCTCGAGTTGGGCGTGATCGAGGTCGAGCGCGAGCGCAATCCCATTCAGGCCGAGGATGAGCATTTCTTCGAGTGCATTCGCCAGGGCAAGAAGCCGCTGGCGGATCTGGATGTGGGCGCCGCCGACTCCCTGGCGGTGATCTATGCCAATCGGGCCATGGACAGCAAGGAAAGGGTGACCTGGCCGGAGCCTCATCCCGGAGAGCCGGAACAGAAGCTGATCACCCAAAGGGTTTAGTTTCCTGCAATGGCGAGGAAGTGCCTGGCGCAGTTACTGGTGTTGTTTGTGGGGGCTCCGCCCCTTTTTTTCAGCCTCGGCGCCCGCGGTTCCGGTCCGGCAGTGGCCCATTACCGAGGCAGTCATGCCTCCATGGGCACCACTTACAGGATTCAGCTCTACGGAGCCGGCCGGGAGGACCTGGCGCTGGTGGCGGAGAGCGCCTTCGATGAGGTGGACCGCATCGACCGGCTGATGAGTGTCTACAAGCGGAACAGCGCCGTCTCCTTCATCAACCGGCGGGCAGGTCGGGAACCGGTCCGGGTGGAGCCGGAACTGTTCGACTTTCTGCAAAGGTGTCTGGCGTTCAGCCGGCAATCCCGGGGAGCCTTCGACGTAACCGTGCAGCCGTTGATGAGGGCCTGGGGATTTTTCGGGGGCCAGGGTCGGCTGCCGCCCGAGATCGAGCTTCGCGAGGCGCTGCAGAGGGTGGGTTACCGCAAGCTCAGCCTCGATCCCGGCCGGCGTACCGTCCGGTTCGACCAGGACGGTATGGCTCTCGACCTGGGGGGTATTGCCAAGGGCTATGCGGTAGACCGGGTGGTCAGCCTCCTGAGAGAGTACCGAATCGCAAGCGCCCTGGTGAGCGCGGGCGGCAGCACGGTCTTCGGCTTTGGGGCTCCTCCCGGAAAGACCGCCTGGACAGTCAAGGTTCGAGACCCGGCTTTTCCGCGCGACCCGCAAAGGAGCGCCCTCACCGTCACACTCGAAAACCAGTGCTTGTCCGTTTCAGGCAGCTATGAGAATTCCTTTAGTTTCGAAGGCGTGACCTATTCCCATATCATGGACCCCAGAAGCGGACGTCCCGTGCAGGGTCTGCTCAGCGTGGCCGTGGTGGCCGGATCCGGAATGGAAGGGGATGCTTTGGACAATGCGCTTTTTGTGATCGGACCGGAGAAGGCCCAAGGCTATCTGAAGCAATACCCCAGGGTTCAAGCCTACTACTTTCTGCCTCAAGAGGAGGAAGGCTGGAAAATGCTGTCTGTTCCCCGGGCTCGGGTCGCCGAGTCCTTTGACTGAATTGGGTTTCAGGGCCGTCCGGCAGTGTTCCTTGGCTGAGGTTACAGGCGGCGAGATCTATCCCCGATATCGACGATGAAGATTTCATTCAACCGAAAAAACTGTCTCGTGTGGGCCATTCTGCTGGTGCCTGCCATCCTCGTGCCGATCGGCAACTGGCACTTCCGTTCCTCCATACCGGCAACAGCCACAGGCGTCATTACCTCCGAAAGACTGATGCCGCACATCCGATATCTGGCCTCCGATGAGCTGGAAGGACGACTTGCCGGAAGCCCGGGCGCAGAGAAGGCAGCCCATTACATTGCGGAACAGTTTGCCCGGTGGAATCTGTTGCCCCTGGGGGACGAGGGGAACTACTTTCAGGGATTCTCTTTCGTCTCGGGCGTGCGCGTGGGTTCCGCCAATTCGCTGGAGGTGGCATGGGGGAAGGGTGGCTCCTCAAGCCAGGCGGGCGGAAGGAAAGCTCTGGAGCAGGGCAGCGACTTCACACCGGTTTCCTTCTCGTTGAGCGGGGAGTTCGAGGG
>JAPPFQ010000378.1 GCA_028875135.1 Acidobacteriota bacterium | reverse complement strand
TAAGAGCTGCAGGATCTGGTCAAAAGGATCACAGCCGGAGAGGGGACCATTGGACAGCTCGTCTCGGATCCGCAGCTCTACGAGGAGCTGCAGAAGACGTTGCAAAAGAGCCAGAACGTGGTGGCCAAGGTGGAATCGGGAGAGGGTACCCTGGGCAAGGTGATTGGTGATCCCGCGCTCCATGACCGGGCCGAACGCATGCTGGCCAGAGTCGAAAAGGTGGTGCAGAGAATCGAGGAAGGAGAAGGATTTTTGGGCCGCTTGTCCAAGGACGACACGCTTTACACTCAATTCAACCAGAGCCTTGGGAAGTTCTCCAATGTGGCCGAAAAAATGAGCAACGGGGACGGGACCGTTTCCAAGCTTCTGAAAGATCCCTCCCTTTACTCCAATCTCGACCTGGCATCGGCCGAGATGGTGAAGTTCATGCACGACCTTCGGGAGAATCCCAGGAAATACCTGCGCATCAAGTTAAGCCTGTTTTGAGGCAAGGGCTGAATTGTGCAATTTCGAAACCTGAAGGGGGCAGAGGACTTCTGTCAACCGCCGCAGCCTCAACGGCCGGCGGCGGTCTGAAACGGAGGAGGCTCCATGTCGTCATGTTTTGACTATTCAGTGTACCGGAACTATTATTGGCGGCTTCCCGGGACCGGAAAACAACTCCCATGACCATCGACATCAAGAGGAAGCTGGAAGAGGAAATTCGTGTGATACAGCACGAGTTGACCAAGGAACTTCCCAAGGAGCTGAAGAAAGCCATTGCGCTGGGCGACCTGAGCGAAAACGCCGAATACCAGTCGGCCAAGCAGCGACAAGAGATCCTGAACGCCAAGTTGGCTCAGCTCCGCAAGAGATTGGCCGACGTGGCCATGATCAATTTCGACAGGATACCCAGGGACCGGGCCTCCTATGGATCTACGGTTGTCCTCTATGACCTTCAGAAAAATGCCGAGATCACCTACAAGCTGGTGTCGTCCGAAGAGTCGAACATTCAAAAAGGCCTGATTTCGACGACCTCCCCCATAGGGCGCGGCCTGCTGAACAAGAGGGAAGGAGACACGGCCAGGGTCCACACGCCGGGTGGCCTCAAGGAATTCGAGATCCTGAGCCTCACCACCATTCACGATCAATCAGGAACCACCGAATAGTCCGCCATGCTGAGCCAAACCATCGGCAGGATATGCAGAGCCATCCTCAACTTCATGGTCAGGGGTTTATCCCGGCTGGGCGTCAGCCCTAATGTGCTCACCTTTGTCGGGTTTCTGATCACTCTGCTGGCGGCCTGGTTTCTGGCCCAGGGGAGGTTCTTCGATGCCGGGATCGTGATCATATTCTCGGGCATCTTCGACATGCTCGACGGACGTGTGGCCCGGGTAACCCGAACCGAATCTCCCTTCGGCGCTTTTTTCGACTCGGTCCTGGATCGCTACTCCGACATGGCCCTCTTCCTGGGACTGCTGATTCACTACGCCCGAGCGGAACAGATGACCTATCTGGTTCTGTCGGGCATCGTCATGATCGGCGCCGTCATGACCAGTTACACCCGCGCTCGGGCGGAGTCATTGATCGAGCGCTGCAAGGTCGGCTTCATGGAACGTCCGGAGCGGCTGGTTCTGATCATCATCGGCGCCCTATCCGGCAGGATGGCTCCGGTCCTTTGGGTCATGGCCGTCATGAGCAACCTGACCGTCATCCACCGCATTGTCTACACCTGGAAGCAAGCCCCCCGGGAAAGCCCCGCGGAACAGCCCGCGCCTTCCCCAAGTTCCGACCCCTCCCCGCCGAAACCCCACGAATCCGCGCCGCAGAGCCTCCACTGATTTCCCTTGCGGAAACCTGACAAGAGGCCGTATTGGTGTTAAAATATCCTTGATTGTCGGTTCACCAGGCTTGGTCACCGGCGGTGATGACCGAGAGAGGAGCGAGTTCGATGAAGCGTAGGCTCAAGCAGCTATTGGCCATGACCTTGGCGGCATTTCTCGGATTCGGGATCCACAGCCCCCTTCTGGCCGAAAAGAAAAAAAAGAAGCAGAAGAAAAATGCGGACCTGGAGAACGTCGGCAACCGGGAAATCAACAAACGCAGCTTGAACTTCTACTCGATCGAGCGGGAGATCGCTTTGGGCAAGCGGCTGTCCATGCAGATCGAGCAGCAGGTCAAGCTGGTCACCGACCCGGAAATCAATGAGTACGTGAACCGGGTCGGCCAGAACCTGGTTCGGAATTCCGACTCCAAGGTGCCATTCACCATCAAGGTGGTAGATTCCGACCAGGTCAATGCATTTGCTCTGCCCGGCGGATTCTTTTACGTCAACTCCGGGTTGATCACCTCGGCAGAATCGGAGTCGGAGCTGGCCGGCGTGATGGCCCACGAAATAGCTCACGTCACCGCTCGCCACGGGACCGAGAACGCCACCAAGGGACAGATCGCCAACTACGCCATGCTGCCCTTGATCTTCATGGGCGGGGCTCTCGGTTACGGTCTCTACCAGGCCGCCGGATTCCTGATCCCCCTGCAGTTCCTGCATTTCAGCCGGAAAGCCGAAACCGAAGCCGATTTTCTGGGGCTGCAGTACCTGTACAAGACCGGGTACGATCCAACCTCCTCCGTTTCCTTCTTCGAAAAGATTCAGGCCCTGGAGAAAAAGAAGCCGGGCAAGCTGGCCAAGGCTTTTCGCACGCACCCCCCGACCGGCGATCGTATCGTCAAGACCCAGAACAACATCGCCACCATTCTCCCGGAAAAGGATCAGTACGTCATCAACACCTCGGAGTTCGGCAGGATCAAGGCCAAGCTCCTGGCCCTGGAGAATGCCAGCAGACCCAAGAAGGGTGAAAAATCGGGCCGCCCGTCCCTGAAGCGACGCACCAGCGGAGAGGTGGAGGAAGTCTCCGACGACCCGGCGGACGACGAGGAGCGCCCCACTCTCAAACGCAGGAAGTAGCGCTTTTCCGAAAACGCACAACAAAAAAGCCAGCGAGCTTTCGGCTCGCTGGCTTTTTTGTTTGAGGACTCAACAAGAATCGAGAACGGCTACAGCTTCTTCAACTCTTCGGCGTAGTACTTGCGATAGAGGATGTCCCACTCCAGGCTGCCTTCGGGAACCGTCTTTTTCTGGGACTCGATCTTCCGCCTGGCTTCCTGGTCCAGGCCCTCCTCCTTCTTCATCTCCTCGTTCAGAATCTTTACGATTTCCAGTCGAATGGTATTTCGATCCTCGACGAATTCCACCTCGTCGTGAACCACAAGCTCATCCGTCACCACGTGAGCCAGCTTGTTGATCTTGTCGCGGCTCAAGCGCATGGGGGGCTTACAGAATCACCTTCTTTTCCTTGACCAGCCGGTTCTTCACCATCTTGAACATCTCGTGATAGGACACTCCGGTCTGCCGCATGTGTTCCGCGTATTGCTGCAGCAGGTTCCTGGCCTCCTCGTTGATGCGATCCTCCACGCTCAGTTCTTCATCCATCACCGCCAGAACCTGGTCCCGCAGAGGGGACTGAACGGGAATCTCGATCATTTCCCGCTTGATCAGCTCATCCACGACCCGCTGCGAGAGGTAGCGGACATATTCCTTTTGCAGCCCCATAGGCGCGGTAGATGGCGGGGCCGACGGGACTCGAACCCGCGACCTCTGGCGTGACAGGCCAGCGTTCTGACCAACTGAACTACGACCCCGCGTAAATGACGCCTCACCCTGGTGGGCGGTACTGGGCTCGAACCAGTGACCCCATCCTTGTAAGAGATGTGCTCTCCCAGCTGAGCTAACCGCCCGTTACAGCCCGGCGTACCCGGCTCAAAACGGACAGGAATATACAATGGTTGGAAGCCGAAGTCAAGGAACCGAACCGCGGCGCGCGGCACGGCAAAGTGCGGAAGCGCCGGTGACCGCGACCGTCTCCAACGATCCTCAAGCGGACCTTGACAGCCCTGTGAGTAGCCTCTAAGATAGCTCAGCTTTTGCGGGGGCCGTTAGCTCAGTTGGTAGAGCATCTCCCTTTTAAGGAGAGGGTCGCTGGTTCGAGCCCAGCACGGCTCACCAGAACCAACCATCGGTCGAGCCCGGCAGCCGACCCGATCTTCACACGAACCGTCTGCCGAACCCACCTCCAAGTCCCGTTCGTCTAGTCTGGCCTAGGACACCGCCCTTTCACGGCGGCAACAGGGGTTCAAATCCCCTACGGGACGCCATATCTTCCAATCACTTACAGGGTAGTCGTCCTCAGTAGTCGATCCACCCCGCCGAGCGCATGGCCAGGTGCAGCCAGGAGGAACTCCAGGGGCCCGGGCGGCCGATCTCCTTGTGCCCGCTCAAGGCAAAGGCAACCGACGAGAGTGAGACGATCAGCAACAGATAGGCAATCCACCTGTAGCCACGGATGGGCAGAACCTGCCGCACGACCGCGGGCAGCGAGAGCAACCAGAAGGGGATCAACCAGAAGAGCCAGCGCGCACCCTGGCAGTTCCCTCCGTAGTTGTGGGTCTGCAGCGTGTAGACGATCACCATGGCCGCGGTGAGCGCTCCTCCCAACCGGAAAATTCCCTGCAGCCTGTCTTTGACGAAGAATCCCGCAAAGGAGAGGATGAACACCGGGGTCAGGCTGAGCACGCCGTGGTGGCCCAGCACCAGGTTGAACAGGTAGAACCACTTGGGATCGTCGGCGGCGTCGATGCCTTTGGGTTGGTTCCAATAGCTGCCTTCATAGTGATAGAGCGGCGACTCAATGTACAGGTAGTAGGGAAGCAACCCGCCGGTCGACAGGTAGAGGGTAGACAGGAAGGCGGCCCCCACCAGGACTGCAGGCGGCAGAAACCAGGCGGCCGTGGCTTTGGGGGAGGTCCGAAACAGCCATCCCATCAGGACCAGGGCGAAGGGCAGGGCCGGCATTTCGTTGGCCACGGCCCAGGCCGAGCACAACCCGCAGACCGCGAAGTACTTCCACTCTCTCTGCCCTTCATAGGCGATGCGAATGAAACAGTAGAGCGCAAAGAAGGCGGCGATGGCCGCCTGGGTATGGTTGTTGAGCGTAACGCTGTAAGCGGTCAGATAGGTGCCCAGCGCGGCGGCGCAGAGACAATAGTGAATCGTGGAGGTGTCGAAGCCCAGCCGATGAAGCAGGCGGGAGTAGAGGACCAGGAGCCAGGCAAAGGGGAGGATATTGATCAGGACCAGCACAAACCGCACGATGAAGTCCTGGTGTTCGGGAAGGGTCATCCCCGTCACCAGGCCGATGGCCCAGACCAGCCCCGCGATCGCAGTCGGCAGCAAGGCCGGCTTGCTGGAATAGAAGTGGTCCCCGCGCTTGACCTTGTCGATGGTCGGGTAGGGAGTCTCGTCAATGACGTACCCCTGCCCGGCGTTCAGGCTCCAGACCGTGCTCCAGCGGGACCTGTCGTTGGCGCTGGAAAGCGGTTGCAGCCGAAGCAGCGACCCAAAGATCAATCCGATGGCCAACACAACGATCAGGGAGGTGAAATTGCCTTGGTTGTTCATGATCGTACTCGGGCCCCGGCCAACGGTCTTTCAAACTGTACTCGGAAAGTCGGTGATTCGTGCCCCCTCCCTCCCGTTCGGATCATTGAAGGAAAGACGAGCGATCATCAATGAAGACGAACCACAAATGAACACGAATAGACACAAATACAGACTGATTTCTTTCAACGACAACGGGCACCCAACTGTTTCTGCAACAATGTTACTTTGGTAGCGCTTCGTGTCCCTCGTAGATAACCTCCTCGATTTCGCTTGTCACCCCCCAGATCAACAATTCATCAATCCGTATATTGGTGTTCATTCGTGTCCATTTGTGGTTCGTCGTTCCCCTTCGTAAATTTCTCCTGAGGGGTCCTTTGTGGTTGGTCCCTCAATTGTCTGAAACGAGATGTGTAAGGCCGAACCCAATCAGGGCTCGCCGATCCTTTCGGAGATGCTGTAGGGATGCGGGTCTCCCTGCCCGAACCTCGAACCCGGAGAGGTGATGAGTTCCGCCAGGATGCCCAGCGTCATCATCTGACCTCCCACGACCAGGGCAGCCACCGAGTAGATCAACAGGGGTCGGGAGCCGATGGG
>JAPPFQ010000166.1:1248-6071 GCA_028875135.1 Acidobacteriota bacterium | reverse complement strand
GGCAGGGGCGACCACCGGAGACGTGGTGGTCACCGTCGGCGGGACGGCCAGGACCGTCGGTGCCTTCAGGGTGGCTGACGATGAGACTTCGGATCCCCCTACAGTGATCAGTCCCAGCTCAGGTCCGGTGGGGACGGTAGTCACCATCACGGGCTCTGGCTTCGGGGACTCCCGCGGGACGGGCGCCAACGCCTCCACGGTGACCTTCAACGGGACCGCGGCCACGGCCTACACCAGTTGGAGCGACACCCGGATCGCGGTCGAGGTGCCGGCAGGGGCGACCACCGGAGACGTGGTGGTCACCGTCGGCGGGACGGCCAGGACCATCGGCGCCTTCAGGGTGACGACGGTCATCTTCCGGGCCACTCCAAACCCCTGCACCATTGCCTCGGGCCGGACCACCTGCACGACCACCATCAGTTGGAACGGGGGCAGCGGAAGCGCCGTTCGGGTCTGGACCAGGCGGCAGGAACTGACCCTCTTCGGATACGCCGGCGGGACGCTGACGGCCTTCACGCCCACGAATTCGAGCTCGGGCAGCAAACGGGCGACCATCAACGAGTCGCCGCGGTACCGGCACATATTCGCTCTCCACGACCATTCCGGCGGGAGCCGGGGACCGGAACTGGCGTCGGTTACAGTCACCGGAGTGCGTCCCCTCGCGTTCAGCCCGCCGCAGGGCCCGGTGGGGACGGAGGTGATCATCGTCGGCTCGGGTTTCGGAGCGATCCGGGGAACGTCCGCGGTGACCTTCAACGGGACCCCGGTCACCAACTACACCCGATGGAGCGCCACCCGGATCGTGGCGGTCGTGCCCTCAGGGGCAACCACCGGTCCGGTGAAGGTCACCGTGGGCGGGGTGGAGAGAACCGCCCCAACTTTCACCATCGGGCCGGCCCTGACAGCCACCCTCTCGGCCAGTCCGAACCCCTGCACCATCGCCTCGGGGCAGACCACCTGCACGAGCGCCATCAAGTGGAGATCGGAGAACACCCCCGCCGTTCGGGTCTGGACCGAGCTGCAGCAACAGACCCCCGGCGCCGGATACGTCGGCGGGTCGCTGACCGCCTTCACAACCACGAACTCCACCAAGGGCAGCAAGGCGGCGACCATCGAGGAGTCGCCGCAGTATCGCCGCAAGTTCTTCGTCCATGACTTTTCCGGGGGATTCCGGGGCGTGGAGCTGGCCACGGCCACGGTCACCGGCGAGAGGGCGCTCTCGGTGACGGCCTCGGGATCAGTGGGGACCCCGGCGACCATCACGGGGTCGGGCTTCGGGGCCAGGCGGGGAACTTCCACGGTAACCTTCAACGGGACGGCAGTTGCGACCTACACCAGTTGGAGCGCCGCCCGGATCGTGGCGGTTGTGCCTTCAGGGGCGACCACCGGTCCGGTGAAGGTCACCGTGGGCGGGGTGGAGAGAACCGCCGGTCCCTTTACAGTGGTGCCGCTCTCGCTGAGTCCCGTCTCGGGACCCGGCGGGACGGAGGTCACCATCACCGGGTCGGGCTTCGGGACCACCCGGGGGACGGTGAGCTTCGGCGGAGCGACGAGAACGCCAACCCGTTGGAACAACACTCAAATCACTTTCACGGTTCCGCAGAACGCCACTCTCGGCAACAAGGCGGTGACGATCACCGTGGGCGGGGTGGAGACAACCGCAGGCACCTTCGAGGTGACGACGATGGTCTTGCCGACGATCGCTTTCTTCACCGCCAGCAAGGCGGACATCAGGCGCAACGGCTCCTCGACGCTGAGATGGGAGACGAGCAACGCCGGACAGGTGACTCTCAACGGCGCCGCGGTGGCCGCGGATGGATCCCAGGTGGTGCGGCCGAGCACAACCGAAGTGCACGAATACACGCTGGCGGCCTGCGCGAGCGATTGCAGCACCGACACCGGCAACAAAAAAGTCACCCAAGAGGTAACGGTGACGGTTTGGGAGGCGCCGACGATTGGCTGTTCGGTCAGCCCCGACCACGTCAAGACCGGCCGCGCCTCGACGCTGAGCTGGACGGTGGCCAACGCCGACAGTGTCGAGCTCGATCCCGGCGACATCGATGTGACCGGCGATTCCAACCGTCGCTATCGAGTGGGGCCCATCACGGTGGGTGCGGGCAGTTCCAAGAGGGCGGCCACCTACACGCTGACGGCCACCAACCCGGCCAAGCCGGACTATCCTGCCGCCACCTGCGAGAAGACGGTGACGGCGTGGAAACAGCCGGCGGCCACGATCAGCGCCAGCCGGACCGGCATCAACGAGGGCCAGCCGGTGACGGTGAGCTGGTCGACCAGCCATGCCCAGACCACGGTCATCACCGGAATCAGTGGCATCGGCACTGTAAACGGCGATTCCAGCGGGAGCCGCGACCTCGACCTTACCCAGGGCAGCCACACCTACACGATCAGGGCCTCCAACCCGGCCTGGAGCGGCAACGACGCCGCCGGCGACAGCGAGACGGTGACGGTGGACCCCAGGCCGACCGGGACCATCAGCGCCTCGCCCAACCCCTGCACCATTGCGGTCTCGGCGACGACCTGCACGACCACCGTCAGTTGGAGCGGCGCCGGCACTACCGGTTTGCTGGTCAGGGCTTCCCGCAACGGGGGTGAGAAGCGGGTTCATGCCAGCAGCGGGCGGACCGGCAGTTCCTCGCCCTCCTGGATCCAGCGGTCGCCGACCCACAGCTACGTCTTCTACCTCTACGACTACGAGAACCGCCTCCAGGGGGCCGAGCTGGCCAAGGTCAGCGTCCGCGGGGTGAAGAAGCCGGTGATCAGCAACCTGTCGCGGACCCAGGGGGTTCCGGACTCCCAGGTGACGGTCTACGGGTCCTACTTCGACTCGACCGAGGACACGGTGAGCTTCGGGGGCAGCTCGGCGGAGATCGAAGACTGGAGCGACACCGAGATCGATGTGCTGGTGCCGCGTCACCTGGGGCGGGGGACGGTGAAGGTGAAGGTGACGGCCAACGGTCTGACCAGCAGCGGGGTGAACTTCAGGGTGACGGGGGACCCGGTGCGAAGGGACCCGGAGGAGGAGTGCGAGGACCCGAAGGACTGTCCGGAGGAGGAGGAAGAAGAGGAGGAGACGCCGGACCCGTAGGGAGAGCGGAAGGGAGGAAGGGATGAAGAGGACGGTGGTTGGGGTGGCAATAGCCTGGGGCCTGATCGGTCTTCCCTGGCCGGGAGCGGGTCAGGGATACGTGGGGCCGCAGCATGTGCCTTTCGGAGCGGCGCGTGCGCTGAAGCAGATGGGAGACCGGCTGGAAGTGATGGGCAAGGAGCGGCTGGACCTGGTGGGGGTGCTGACGCGGGTGGGGCAGAGCCCCGTTGGCGTGCGGATCCTGTGGGAGTATCCGGGGAAGGTGCGGCTGGAGAAGCGGCTGGGGGCCGAGCCGGACCCGAACAAGGACGAACTGCTGGTCTATGACCGAGCGGGGAACCTGCGCAAGAAGCGTGGGACGGCGTCCCTGGCCGATGAGGACCTGGTCGAGATGCTGGTAAATGATTCGGTGGAGGGGTTCTTCATCGGTCAGTTGGAGGGGTTTGCGACGCGGTTTCTGGGGAGCCGCTACCACCGGGTGGACGCGGAGGGCAATGCGGTGGGACCGGACTACGACATCTACGAGGTGATCAACGAGGTTCGGGTGGCGGGGCGACCCTTGCGGCAGCGGAAGCTCTACTACTTCAACTCGGACACGGCGCTGTTGGAGCGGGTGCGATACCGGCTGAGCCCGGAGCGGGTCCGGGGCGAGGTGGAGGTGTCGGTGGAGGTCAGCGACTGGGGTGAGGTCTACGGGCAACTCATCCCGGGGAAGATGGTGCGCTACGAGAACGGGGTGGAAGTGGTGAGGCTCGAGATCCGGGAAGCGGGGATCGCAGGGGCGGCCGAGGACGGCAGCTTCAGCTTGCCGTAGGAACGGGAGGAGGACAGCGGGAATGAGAACGGGGACGAAGCGAAGGCTGGCGGCAGCGGCAATGGGTCTGGGGTGGCTGTGTGTGGTGGCCCCGGGGCTGTGGGGGCAGGGCAGGACGGCGGGCAAGCAGGCCGGAGAGCGGGGCTTCGTGCCGACCGGGTCCTACCAGTTGTCGGAGATCGAGACGGTCAACGCCAAGAACGGCAACCTGACGCTGGTGGTGCCGCTGGCTTCGCTGCCGCCCGGAAGGGGGGGCAATCGGGGCTTCGAGCTGACGCTGAACTACAACAGCAGCCTGCGGGACTTCCTGGTGCAGCACGAGTGGAACTCGGAGCGGACGCTGCCGGGAGACCCCCATTACCGGGAGGTGCAGATGGTGGGGGAGGCCTTCGGGAGTCCGGGGTGGCGCTACAACTACGACTACCGGGTGGACGTGCAGGACCGCAACCAGCACCGGCGGGGGCGCTATCCCACTTACTGCGACGGACAGCCGCAGACGCCGGGCGGGGGAGACGACTTCATGGGGAAGCACCGGTACCGCTTCCAGGTGCGGATGGTGTTTCCCGACGGGAGCGTGCACGTGTTCCGGCCGGCGGGGGAGGACGACCGCTTTGGGGACGGCTACTTCCGGGTCCTGCCGACGGGCTGGAAGCTGAAGGAGCGGGGGCACTGCCTGGCGGGGATAACGGGCTGGACGGCGCCGGCGGCCAACAGCACGGTGAGCTACTACAGCACCGACGGGACCTACCTGCGTCTGGACTTCGAGGCCGACAGCCCTTCGGAGACCGCCGTCACCCAGTGGCAGGACAACCCCTGGACGCTGACCTTTCCCGACGGCCGTCAGGTGAAGGGGGTGGGTCTGATGGCGAACCGCTTTCTGGACCCCAACGAGGGCGACGGGGG
>JAPPFQ010000166.1:0-1148 GCA_028875135.1 Acidobacteriota bacterium | reverse complement strand
CGAACTGCCTGGACTCGAAGCTCACGCGGGTGATGGAGCGGGAGTGGGCCTACAACATCCCGGCGATCGGGACGCCGGGGATCAGGCGGGCCTCGATGCTTCAGGCCAACCCCTACGTGAAGTCGGAGTACCGGACCGAGCAGGGCGCCACCGACAAGACGGCGGTGACCGACTACGCCTACGACAAGAACGGGAACCTGACCCGGGTGGAGGAGTACGACTGGGTCAACTCGACGGCGGCGCACGATGCGAACGGCAACCCGACCCGGAGCCGGGGGACGAAGCTGCGCAGCACCATCCACACCTATCAGGCCGCGACCCCGGCGGCCACCGACACCTCCGCCTCCGACGACGACGCCTACTACGATGCCGACTCGGCCCGCCGGCTCAACTTGAAGGCCTCGACCGAGGTCCGGGAGGGCGGGGGGACGAAGCGGTCGCGGCGGGAGTTCAGCTACGACGCCCGGGGGAACCTGACCCGGGAGCGAATCGGCAAGTCCAACGCCTCGGGGGCGGTGCCGGGGACGCTGACCCCGGCCAACTCCTTCACCGTCTCGCACGCCTACGACAGCCGCAACAACCGGACCTCGACCACCGACGGGCGGGGGACGGTGACTCGCTGGACCTACGGGGCCATCTCGGGCAGCGGCTCGCCGTCGATCTCCCAACTCTATCCGACCCGGGTAATGGAGGCCTCGGGCAGCGGGGTGTCGCGGACCCTGACCTACGGCTACGACTTCCACACCGGTCAGGTGACCTCATCCACCGACGCGGACAACGGCGTCTCGATCCTGACGGAGCTCGACGAAGTGGGCCGTCCCATCCTGGTGAAGGAGGCTTCGGGGAAGGGCGAGGAGAGCCGGACCCAAAGCTGGCACTGCGACGAGAAGCGGCGGATGATCGTGCGCTCCGACCTCACCGCCAGGGGGGACGGGAAGCGGGTGAGGGTGACCGACTACGACGGGCTGGGAAGGGCGAGGCTGGTGCGCAGCTACGAGGGAGACGCCCCGCGGCTTCCGGCCGGGTCCGACCGCAACGCCCACTGCTCGGCTTACGACTCGGAGACGGCGGGCATCAAGGTCGAGACCCACTACCTGAGGTCGGGGACCACGAGCGCCACCACCACCTCGAACCCCTACCGGGGGACG
>JAPPFQ010000673.1 GCA_028875135.1 Acidobacteriota bacterium | reverse complement strand
TGTAACCTGTTGATAATAAACGTATACTCGGAAGACGTGTTAAAGATGGGCTAACTCTTCATTCCGTCCTTCAAGCCTCTTTACGAACTTCTCCCCACTGTGTCGTGATCTTTTTGGGCGCGGGGCATCGAGGTGGGTCCGTCTGTGCGACCAGGGAACCTCCACGTGTGAAGTTTCGTTGCGACCGGTCAAGGCGCTCCGGCAAATAGCCGTGTGTGCAAGCCGCTGATAAACCCCATCCCGCAGGGATCACGGATAGCTGAAATCGCAGTCCTGGAGCGGTGTTTCGCGGATCTGCCGCAGACGACCCACATAACTCCAAAGGCATTTTCCCGGGGGGCGTTTTTTTCTTTCATTTTTTTCTATTCAAATCGACGAAGCCTTGATATATATCTCCCACTCACGCTGTGCAACATTTACTTGAAGGCCCTTGATGGCGACCGGTTTCCATTGTTGATGGGGGCTTGTATCCATTGCGGGAAGTCGGTGGTGTGCGGTGACCTTTACTTGTGACTACGAGGGGAGAAGAAAATGCTAACTAGGATTCTCGTCGCTGTAGTGGCAGTCGTGGCAATTGTGAAAGCCTTTGCCCCCGACTTGCAGGATCAAGGTGCTCTTGGGATCATTCTGGTCATCGCGGGTGTGGTGTACGCCGCCACCGCCCTCGACGCCGAGGATGCCACGGGCTTCCTGGTGCTGGCCGTTGCGGCAGCGACTGCAGCCGGGTCGGACGTGCTGGGCGCCATCCCCGGGATTGGCGGGCATCTGGACACCATCGTCGGCAAGATCAGCATGGCGCTGAACGCTGCCGTCGCCACCGTTGTGGTGCTGTGGACGGTCAACCGCATCAAGGGCTGACTTTCATACTCATAGGAAACCACCCGCCGGGCCGGTGGCCATCGACCGCCGGTCCGGCGGCATTTTTTTCTGGCAAGGACGCAAGGCGGGTCGAGGTCGTACCCGAATGGCATGCGAGCATGGACCCGGCTAGGGTTGGGATCCCGATCCCCGGCTTGCCTGCGGCCCACGCCGGAAATCCCTCCTTGAAGGCTTTCAGTAGGGCAGCCTGCGTCCCGGGAAGAGGGTCAGGACGGCCATCCACAGTCCGACCAGGAGCAGGCCGACCACCTCGCGGATTTCCTCGACCTCCAGGTTTGCCATCTCGAAGGTGGCCAGTGACTCCCAGGCCGGCAGTGTGCCGGACACCCGCGCAGCCAGCATCCCGGCCCAGCCCAGCGACCCCAGGGCCAGCACCAGGGGCATGACCCGAGCTAAACGTCCCTTGGCGGCCAACCAGCAGCACAGGGCAGCCAGGCCGTAGAGTCCGGCCCAGCGCCAGCGGTCTGGATCGTTGTACTGGACGGCCAGGCAAAAGAGATACACCAACGCCATGACCAGGTTGGGCCAACGGAGGATATTGACGGATGGCCTCATGGCAGGTTACGGAGAAGGATAGGCCGAGCCCTCAGGGCCGGTTGGCGGCGACCTCGGCTTGAGCCGGCAGGCTGGAGATCCACTCCCGAATCAGTTCCACGGCCTCCCGGTCGACCACGTTGGAGGCGATGTGCGGCATGCGGCCCAGACCCAGCTTGGTCATGCGGTGGAGGATCAGGGACCGGTCCGGGTCTCCCGGAGCCAGCAGGCGGCCGTCGGCGATGTCGAAATCTCCGTGGCCGGGGGGCACGTCCAGAGTCCTGGTTTCTTTAAGGGAGATGGTAGCGTGCAATAGAAAATCGGCGTTGCCGCCTCCCCACTTTTGGTGGCAGTGGGCGCAATTGGAATGCAGGTAGGCCCGGGCCCGCTCGTCCAGAGAACGGTTCCGGTCGAGGTGGTCGTAGATTCTGGGAAGCTCCGCCGGTGACTTGGGCAACGGCTCGGTGAACACCCCCAGCCGGTGCAGGACCTCCAACTGATTGGCAGTGGTCCATCCGTAGTCGTGCTCCTTGTTCATCTGCAGGGTGTTCAAGCCCAGGACGTACTTGGCGGGGACGGTGTGGCAGAGCGTGCATTCGGCACGGCTGGGGAACCGCCAGACCTGTTCCCGCTTCCCCTCCAGGGCCTCCGGGTCGGCAATGGCATAAGTTCGATTCAGGCCCCGCGTTCCGACCAGGGTGGCGTCGGTCTGGTCCTCGTTCCAGACGTAGGAATATCCCTTCCAGTACTGGTCTCCCACTTCCTCGGTTCCCCCCAGCGCCTCCTGGTGGAGCAGGCGGGTCTCCACCCGGTGGAGGCTGTCAGGGTTTCCCGCTTCCAGCTCCAGGGAGAAGGTCTTGACGATCACCGTGCCGTCGGGGAAACGCCAGCCCAGGGGGGCGCCGGGTGCGGGTTGCGGGTACTCGACCGTGTCGAATTCCACCCGGGAGTCCCCGGGGATGGCGATCCAGCGCTCCTTGACGGCGGCGTCCGACCAGAGCTCCGAGTTCACCGAGTAGGGAATCAGGCCGGGGGCGGGCTTGTGCTCTCGTACCGAGGAGAAGAGCCCCGTCTGGCTCAGGCGACGGGGGAACCGGTTGGGTTGGTGCACCGCCGGAGAGCGGACCAGCCGATGGATCTGGCCGCCGATGAAGTCCATCACGTAGAGTGCGCCCTGGTGGGTCTGCCCGAAATCGATGATGCGGAAGGAGGTGTCGACCAGCTCCCGGTGCTCGCTGACCTGGTCTCCGTCATGGCGGAAACCCCAGATACGTCCGGTGTCATAGTCCCCGTAGACGTAGGTCCCGACGATCTCCGGCAGCCGCTCGCCGCGATAGACAAAGCCTCCGGTGATGGAGCGGAAATCGGCGTGGCCGTGTTCGACCACGGGTTTCAGAATGGGAGAAGGCCCCAGGCGGCGATCGGGCCGGAAGGGGTGGCTCCCTTCCTGGACGCTCCAGCCGTAGTTGCCTCCCCGCTGGATCCGGTAGATCATTTCCCATAGGTCCTGGCCTACTTCTCCGGCCCAGAGATTTCCGGTCTGGCGGTCGAAGTTCATCTTCCAGATCTGCCGCAGGCCGTAAGCCCAGATCTCCGGGCGGGCGCCCTTTCGGCCCACGAAGGGATTGTCCTTGGGAATCCCATACTTTCTGCCAGGATCGGGCCGGTCGACGTCGATCCTCAATATGGAGGCCAGCAGGTCGGAGATATCCTGTCCGGTGTCAAGCTCGTCGGCGATGCCGCTGCCGTCTCCCGTGGCGATGTAGAGGTAGCCGTCGGGACCGAATCTGAGGCACCCCCCGTTGTGTCCGCCGGAAGGCCATTCAAAGATGATGGTTTCCGAAGCGGGATCGGCCTGGAAGCGGTTGTCGGGACGAACCTGGAAGCGTGAAATCCGGGTGCCCTTGGGGAGGGTCTTGATGGGGTCCAGCACGTAGGTGACGTAGAAGTAGCCGTTCTCCTGGAACCTGGGGTGGAACGCCAACCCGTAGGTGGTCTTCTCGAGGTCGATCAGCAGTTCGGCCTCGGTGGTCTCCCGATCCACTTCAAAAGAAAAAATCTTGCCGAATCGCTCCACCACGAACAGGCGATCGCTGCCGGGAGCGATGGTCAACTCCAGCGGCTGCTCGAACCTCAGGTGGGGGAAGGCCACCTCGGTGCGGAAGGGGTTGGGAGGATCGGGAGACCCCTTGACCCGAGAGGTGGTCCAAAGGGTTCGTTTCAGGGTGGCGTAGGAGTCTCGAAACCCGTTCTCCTGCTCGGACCCTTCCTCCGCGGCAGCCGGCGTTGCGCCACCGACCGCCGCCCAAAGCATTGCGGCAAGCACGACTGTTCCACGCATGGGACCCTCGATTTCCGGTTTCAGGTTCGACTGATTTTCCCTGATCTTTCTCCGAATCCAATCCAGCCAACGGGAAGATTCTAACCTTCCAACCCGGACGGGGCAAGGACGCCTCGGTCGGGACCGGGCATCCCGCGCTCCCCTCCCCAAGATAGCGGCAACCCTTGAGGTTGCCCGATTGTCCCCCTTCGCCCGGTACGCCCCGCGTGGGGCACCCACAACGGGCGTCCCTACTCGGCAAATCCCAGGTCGAAGCGGGTAAAGGTCAGGAAGGCGTAACCGCCGCGCTCCCAGATGACGCCGATGCTCCGGTCAGCCAGCAGGGTGATGTCGGAATAGGCCGCCTTCTCTTCCGAAATCACCCGTTCGTTGGTAAAGGTCCGGCCCTCGTCGTAGCTGACCCGAAGAACCAGCGTCTGCCGCCCGGGGCCCTTGGGTCCGGTCCAGAGAATCCGGTTGCGGTCGTCGCCGGACGACGCCAGCGAGTAACGCTCGATACCGGAGGCGATGGGGGGCACCACCTGCCCGGTTCTGGGGGACGACCAGGTCTGGCCGCCGTCGCTGCTGAGGAAGATCCACCGGGTCGGACCCTCGTCCTGGCGGGCGTCCATCAGGAGGTTGCCGTCGGCCAACTCGACCAGTTGGTTCTCGCTGGAGGCAGAGGAGGCCAACTGGCCCCGAGTCCAGGTCTCTCCGTGGTCGTCGCTGTAGATGGTGAACGCCGTCCAGGTGGTGGGAGTGGACCGGTCGTCACCGTCGCCCTTTCCGGTCGTCCGGGAAACCGGAACGATCAGGCGCCCCGCGGCGTTCTGAATGGCGCCCCCCGGACCGAAGAACGAGCTTCCCCAGTGCTCCACGTCCCGGGCGATTCCGGTGAGGTCGATGGGCTCCGACCAGGTGAGTCCGTTGTCCCGGCTGTAGCGGGCCCAGGCCTGGGAGTCGTCGGTGCCGACCCTGGCGCTCGCGCTGCTGCGGTCCGGCCGGGTCCGGTTGTGGAACAGCCACACCCGCCTGGTGGTCCGGTCCAGCAGGGTGACCGGGTTGCAGGAGGCCCAGCGCTCGCCGGGATCGTCCAGCACCATCATGTCCGACCAGGTCTTGCCGGCGTCCGTGCTGCGCTTGTAGACCAGGTCGATGTCGTTGCCGTGGGTGCCGGGATCGTGGCGGTTGTACTTGCGAGCTTCGGTAAAGACCAGCAGCGATCCGTCGGGGGCGGTCTCGACGGCCGGGATGCGGTAGGTGTGGTAGCCGTCCTGGCCCGAGGTGAATACGTCCACGTGGCTGATCTCCTGCTTGGGCGCACATCCCTGCAGAAGGAGCCCGAGAGACAGCAGGAGTGCTGCCCGATAGTTGTTCATGTTGACCCATCCTCCCTGGCCGCCTTCTCACTGGCGACCCGCCATCGAACGAATTCCAATCCTGTCCATGTGGCTGTATTTCCGAAAAGGATACACCCTTTCGTCCCCGATTGGCGAAGGTGTGTCTTATTTTGAAACACTCCTGTTACGAACCTCGGAGACTGGGGCCCCCTCCGCTCGAGGGACGCCGCGATTGCCCCCCACCGGCTCGGCTGCGGGCTCAGGCTTGGTCGAAGGGACGCCGCGTTTGCCTCGCCGACTCCCCCCTTGATGCGGAGGGGGGCATACGCGACGCCGCAAACCTGCAGCTCCCTGAGTTGCGGCGTTTGTTTCAGACAAGTGGATAGTTGTTGATCCACACGTGATGCATCTTGCCGGTCTTGGTACAGTCCTTACAGGAAGTGCGACCACGTCATCAGGCGTTGGCCTGCTCCCGAAAACACTCCGCTGACAACTCTCCACTCTTCAATCTCCACTTGTGCGGGCGGGACGCCCGCGCTCCCTGGTGGGCCTCATCCCGAGACGTTTGGGCTATTCGTGGCTCGTTTTTTCCGGCGATCAACCGTCAAAGCTTGCGGCTGGCATATAATTGCAACCTGCAATCAGCACCCTGCCACAAAAGACAGGAATTCGAACACGGCCCGCAGGAAAGGAATCCCCATGAGCATGGAAAACCGGCCCCTCGGCTCAATCATCAACCGGCGAGATTTTGTGAATTCAACCGCCGCCGCCGGACTTGTGGTGGCGGCAGGCCAGCGGGCGCTGGCCCACCAACCCTCCATGGAAACGGTCCGGGTGGGGTTCGTGGGCGTGGGCGGGATGGGGACCGGGCACATCCGGAACCTGGTCCGCATCGAGGGCGCGGCCATCACGGCCATCTGCGACATCCGGGAAGAGCATGCCAGGCGGGCCAGCGCCATGGTGCAGGAGGCCGGGCAGCCGGCCCCCAGGCTCTATACCAGGGGCGAGCGCG
>JAPPFQ010000120.1 GCA_028875135.1 Acidobacteriota bacterium | reverse complement strand
CCCGTCAGTAGCCCGCACCACGTTGGCCTTGTGCACCACCGTCACCCGCTTGCGGCGGTGGTCCCGGGCAAACTGGAAGGCCGCCCGGATGATGCGCTCCGAGCCCTTGCGGGAATTGATCTTGCAGGAGATGGCCAATTGGTCCGAAGCCACTCCCGTAAAGGGAGCAAAGGAGGGTGAGATCTCCTCCAGCAGATGGGACAGGCGTGGGGGAACCGGGTGAAATTCCACCCCGGCATAAAGGTCCTCCGTATTCTCACGGAAGATGACCAGGTCGATCTCTTCTCGGGTGTTGATCGGGTTTCCGGCAAAAGCACGACAGGGCCGCAAGCAGACATAGAGATCGAAGAGCTGCCGCATGCGAACGATCGGAGAGCGATAGACCAGTCCTTGGGACCGAAGTTCCGGCGCCAGCTCCTGCCCGGCTTCTCGCGCCGGCTTGGAGGTGATGGCCCCGAACAGGGCCGCATCCACCTGTTTCAACAGTTCTATGGTGCGGCCGGGAAGCGGGTCTCCTTCCCGGCGCCAGAACTCCCAGCCGATGTCGCCCGGGAGATACTCGACGTCCAACCCCAGTCGATCCAGCACGATCCGGGCGGCATCCAGGACCTCGCCACCCACACCATCTCCCGGCAGCCAGGCGATCTTGTATTTGGCCATTCGAACTCTCTAATACTATAAGACTAGTAGATTATTGGCGCCTTGCTGGACGGCCAGTCCTTGAACTACGCGACGCCAGGACCGGTTTCGGCGTTTAATACTATACAAATAGTTTTATTGTCTCCGGCACTCCCTATCCAACGGGCTTGGCGGTCACCATTATCTACTATTATAATAGTAGATCCTCAATTACCCCTCTGGGGTGAGTAAGCGCGGCCTCTGCCAAGTGTTTCCCCGGCACCCGCCCGCGGCTTATTACCCTCAGCCCAGAAACCGATCAATGCCCACCTTGTCCAGTGGAATGCGGGGCTTTCGGCCCAGGACCAGGTCCGCCAGCACTTGCGCCGTGGCCGGCGCCTGCATGATGCCGGAGCTGGAGTGGCCGGTGGCCCACAGGAAGCCGCCCGCGGCTCGCGGGTCCGTACCGATAATGGGCAAGGTGTCGGGACTGGCCGGCCGCAGCCCGGTCCAGATGTCCAGCATGGCCTGGTCCATGAGCCCCGGAAGGACCGTCCTGACCACCCCGGCCAGATAGTCCAGACCCTCCGGTGTGATTTGCCTGCGAAACCCGATCTCTTCATGAGTGGCTCCCACTACCACCCGCCCGTCCGGCCTGGGGGTGATGTAGCCGTAGCGGCCCCAGCGGTGGAGCGTGTGGCGCAGTCCGAGCTCGGGCCCCTCAAGCGACATGATCTGACCGTGATCCGGCGTGATGGGAGCCGCGAGTGCGGGATCCAGGAGGCCCGCCCAGGCGCCGGCGGCGTTGATCACCCAGCCGGCGCCCAGCCGCTCCTGGCCGGACCGCACTCCGGTCACCCTGCCGCCCTCCCAGGTCAGGGCGGTCACCGGCCAGCCCGGGCGCATCTCTGCGCCCTTGAGCCCAGCCGCCCTGGCGATGGTGGCCGTATAGTTGCGGGCGTCCAGGAACCGGCCCTCGGGGTGCAGGATCACCGCCTCCAGGTTCTCCGGGAGCGCCGGCTCCCGGCGCCGTGCCTCCACCGCGGTCAGCACCTCCAGCGAAACACCGGCCGCTGCCTCCCGCTCGGCGTCGGAGACGGCCTCGGCAGCTTCCCCGGAACTCATGGCCACGGTCATGCTCCCCCGGCCGCCGTAGCCCATCCGACGCCCCGTTTCCTCGAAGAGCGCCCCGTTGAGCTCGTCGTAGAGCTGCCGGGAGAGGAGCGTCGCCTGGCGGAACCAGGGATCCCCCTGCGGATGACTGGAGGGGCCGATGATGCCGGCCGAGGCCCAGGAGGCTTCCCGGCCCACCGGACCCTTGTCCACCAGCGCTACCTGGAGCCCTTCCGACCTCAAGTAGTAGGCGGCGCTGCAACCGATAGCACCCCCACCGATGATCACCACGTCCGGCTGCCTGGCCATGGGTTCGGGCCCTTTACCCGTCGGGGTCCGGCCGGTATAAACCGGCTTCTTCCCCGGCGATTCTCTGTTAGAATGGCTGTCCTTTGCGGCTCAGACAGACCTTCACGGTGGCCGGATGCCGGACAGGATTGCGTTGCAGGCCACCGGCAGTTTCGGGCGAAAGGACGGCGTTCCAGAGGGCGCCGACCGTGCCGGCCTGACCGTGTCCGGTCAGCCGGCCGGAGGCTGATCCGCTTGCGGCCGCTCCGGCAAACAGAGTGAGTCAAGCACGAAAGCCAGGCCCAATGCAAGCCGGCCAACCCATTAATTCAACCAGGAGGATGCATGCCTGACAGGAAAGATTCCACTAACAACGTTTCGCGCCGCCGGTTCATGCGAACCACCGTCCTGGCAGGCACCGCGTTGGGCCTTAACCCCGCGGCGCCCGGGTCCGCCGCGGCGTCCGCAGCCGCCGCGCCCCTGAAGAAGACCCGGAGACCCGGAAAGTCCTTCACGGGAAAACGGCCGGAAGACTATCGGGTAGTGCTGCAGGACATCGGCGACCCCCTGCTCCGCATGCCCTGGCCGCCCAGCCCGGAAGGCTTGGTGGAAGGCTCGATCGGGGCGCTCAAGGACTCGGCCGTCAACATGTACGCGTTCGGCATCAACCACGCCGGCGGCACCACCCACTGCTCCAAACTCTACCCCATCATCGGTGAGGAGCAGCCCCTGCTGAAGAGCGGCAACACGCTGCGGATGATGCAGGCTGTGCAGCGGCTGTGCGAGGCGGGACACGACCCGCTGACCCTCATGTGTGACGGCGGGCATGAGGCCGGCCTGGACGTGTTCCTGCGCCTTCGCATGAACGATCACCACGATCGCTGGGGCGACCGGATCGGTCTGGACAAGCCCTCCCGGCTCCCCAAGGACCATCCGGCCGAGCCCTATTTCTACACGCCCAAGTGGAAGCGGGAGCACCCCGAGTGGTTGATCGGCGATCGCCACGCCCCCCATCCCGACACCAGCTTCGAGTACATGCAGTCCAGCGCCGGCAACTACGCCATCGGCCCCTACCGGGACCTCATCTTCAACCTGGCCGCCGAGACCCTCACCCAATACGATCTGGACGGTTTCGAGCTGGACTTCTTCCGGTCTCCCTTCCTCTTTCCCATCTATGAAGCCTACGTGCAGCGACACGTGATGACTGAGCTGATCCGCCGCATACGCCGGGTCGCCGACGAGCAGGCGGCCAAGCGCGGCCGCCCCATCTTCCTTTCGGCCCGGGTGCCGGCCACCGTCGACCTCTGCCTGCGCATCGGGATCGACCTGCCGGTCTGGTTCGAGGAGGGGTTGCTGGACATGGTGGTGGTCAGCAACGGACTCTCCCCCTTCAGCACCCCCTGGACGGAGTTGTCCCAGTTGGGCGCCAAGCACGGCATTCCCGCTCTGGCCTGCTTCACCCACGCCCGGCCCACCCGGGAAGGCCGGGAATCTCTGCGGGCTGCCACCCACCGGGCCTTCTCCTCCGGGATCACCGGCATCCAGTTCTGGAACTACTTCTACCGCATGCCCCACTATCACCGGCCCGGGGAAAACCCGCTCGATCTGAGCTTCACCCACGACCTGGTCGATCCCGACCTGGTAAAAAACGGTCCCAAGAAATACCTGCTGGACGGCAGCCCTCACACCGGGAGCATATTGACCGGGACTTTCGGCCACGCCGAGTGGCCCGGCCAAACCCCCATGATGATCGGGCTTTCCACCGACGGCATCGGCCACACAGTCGCCTTCGACATCGCCGACGACCTCAGCCGGTCCAAACCCAAGGGGGCTCCGCGGGCGTGGGTGCGAATCGTGGATCTCGGTCCCGAGGACCGCTTGGAATTCGCCTGGAACGGAAAGCCCATTCAACCCGATCCCAAGGCCTTTGCCGGAATCACCCTGAAGGACAGCCACGAGTTCGAGTTCGAACTGGATCCCGCCGAGGTCCGTCCCGGCGAGAACCACCTGGAGATCAAGCTGCTGGAGCGGCACGCCCGGCTGGAACCCTACGTCACCCTGGTGGACGGGCGTTTGAGCATCCCCGAATTGAAAGGGGCCTGACAGTAGCGCCCGGTTACCGACAAGCGATTTAGAAAAAGAGGAATCCACCAAGGGGCTGGAGAAAGCTCCGTAGGGATCGGCCAAGTGTCGGGAAGTTAGGGATAGAACTCCGCCAAGGGTGCGAATGGAGAGCCGCTACCGTCAACTCCTGCTGGCTCTGCTGCTGCTCGGACTGGCAGCCTTCTGCCATCGCACGGAAGCGCCGCCGGGCCCCAATCCGGCCGGAGCCCCCGCCGCCCTCCAGGACCTCTACGCCATCTTCAGCGATGAGATCAGACGCGAGGCGGTCGGCAACGTCTACCAGGGGGTGGGCAATCGCTTCCAGCTCGAGGGCAAGCTCTACGCCGCCGTCCTGAAGGCCCTCAACGCCTACGACATCCTCCAGGAGACCACCCGCCTGCCCGAACCCGACCGGGAACGGCTGCTGCCCAAAAGCCAACGGGAAGCCGGGGAGGCCTTTGCCGCGCTGGAAGACTCCCTGGACTGGCCTCGACTTCGGGTCGAGGTGGGCGCACAGGATTTCAAGCTCGATAGACTTCCCCAACTCGACCTTTACCGCGAAATCCCTCAACCGCTTCTGCTCACCCTTCACAACGCCACCTCCGAAACCAGAATGCTCACTCTCCGGAGTTCCGGTTTGAGGCTGGAGGCGGACTCGCTGGAGATGGCTCCCTCGGCCACCCGGCATCTGCTGGCTCATATCGATGCCCCGGAGACCGGGGCGGGAGCGGCCTGCCTTTCAGTCGGGTCCGAGGGAACGAGCGTGGCCTGGCGCCTCCCCTTCCGGGTGGCGGAATCCGGCCTGCTGGAAGGGCGGCTGGTCGAGTCGGAGGGCGGCGCCCCCACCATCGGCCGCATTCGAGTGACCGACGAGGAAGGGCGCTACCGGCCTCTGCTGGAGGCGGACTACGGCTTGGTTCTGCGTCCGCGGAGGGACCCCGCCCGCTGGAGCTATGCCTCCGGAAACTTCCGCCTGCGAGCTCCGGCCGGCAAGATCCGGATCTCCATCCGGCGAGGCATGGAATATCTGCCCATTGACGAGGAACTCGAGCTGGAGGCCGGCCGGACCCTGCGGCGCACCTTCGCGCTCGAGCGCTGGGCCCACATGGAGAGGGAGGGATGGCATTCCGGAGACACCCACATCCACATGCTGGATCCGCCCAGCGCCCTGTTCGAGATGCAGGCCGAGGACCTGCGGGTCGGCCATATTCTTGTCCTGGAACACATGGGAAAGATCTACTCCCAGGAGCATTTCCGGGGCGAACTGGACCCGATATCCGATCCCCGGCACCTGGTCTACTACAACCAGGAGTACCGCAACCAGACCCTGGGCCACGTCAGTCTCCTCAGCCTCAAGAAGCTGGTGGAGCCCATCTCCACCGGCGGCTTAGCCGTTCCCGAGACCACCGTCTACCGCTACTCCTACCTGAGACCCTCCCGCAAGGGGTTCCCCCGTAGCGGCCAGGACGGCTGGCCCGACGCCCTGGTGCTGGACGCCATGCGGGAAACCCACCGGCAGGGAGGGTTGGTCAACTGGGCCCACCTGCGTCCCGCTCAACTCGAGTTCCCCATCGACATGGTTTTCGGCGAGATCGACACCGCCGACATCCTGACCCATACCCGGCTCCCGCAAACCCTCAAGCTCTGGTACCACCTTTTGAACTGCGGCTTCCGCCTGCCCGCCACCGCGGGAACCGACCGCATCGGGCCAGAGGAGCCGGTGGGGCACCAGAGGGTCTACGTCAAGCTGGACGGCCCCCTCACCTACCCCTCATGGATGGAAGGATTGCGCCAGGGCCGCTCCTTCGTGACCAACGGACCCATGGTCAGCCTTTCGGTGGACGGCCGGGGACCCGGGGAGACATTGACGCTCGACAAGCGCAAGGTCCTTCGCATCCAAGCCCGGGCGCGCTCCCTGAGACCTTTCGAGCGGCTGGAGATCGTGGTCAACGGAAAAGTGGCGGCCCGCGTCGCGGCCCAAGAC
>JAPPFQ010000759.1 GCA_028875135.1 Acidobacteriota bacterium | reverse complement strand
TTTATTTTCACCGGGCTTTTGCACCCCTGGTAAATTTTGTTTTATTTTACGGTTTGTTATGGGGGGGGCACGCCCGCGTTCCCGGGGGGGGCCGTCTTCCCGCGACATTGCTTTTCTCCCCCAGGAGAGTGATTTCGGTACGGGGTGGAGACGTCCTTGGTTGGTTGAAGTGCGGGAGATAGGCGAAGTTGTGCCAAGTGCTGCATCGCAGGAAACTGAGCGGTACGCAACGGGAGTGCATGCGGGCGGGACGCCCGCGCTCCCGGGGGGGGCCGTCATCCTGCGGCATCGCTTTTGTCCTATACGGTGGAGTTATTGGCAGGCGTGGGCCAATGGAAAAAAAACGGCGGCATGGGGGATGCCGCCGTTTTGCGTTTTTCCGGACCCGGAACAATTCGGGTAGATTCCTCGACCAGGGGCTCCGGAGCAGGTGGTTTGGCTACGACCTTTCCGCTACAGGTCGAAGCGGTCCAGGGTCATGACCTTGGTCCAGGCGGCGATGAAGTCCTTAACGAAGTCTTCCTTGGCATCACTGGCCGCGTAGAACTCGGTCACGGAGCGCAGCTCGGAGTTGGAACCGAAGATCAGGTCGACCGGAGTGGCCGTCCACTTGACCTCGCCCGTGGCGCGGTCGCGACCTTCGTAGACGCCCGCGGTGGCGGACTTGGTCCACTGGGTTGACATGTCGACCAGGTTGGCGAAGAAGTCGTTGCTCAGGGTGCCGGGACGGTCGGTGAACACTCCGTGACGAGAGCCTCCCGCATTGGCATTCAAGACTCGCATGCCGCCGACCAGCACCGTCATTTCAGAGACCGTCAGGTTCAGCATGGCTGCCTTCTCCACCAGCCTCTCCACCGGTGATCGGGAGTTTTGGCCGGCGAAGTAGTTGCGGAACCCGTCTGCTGTGGGCTCGAGCAGGCCGAAGGAGTCCACGTCGGTCTTCTCCGCCGAGGCGTCCATGCGGCCGGGTGCAAAGGGCACATCCACGTCCATCCCGGCTTTCTTGGCCGCCTTCTCGATGGCGGCGGCACCGCCGAGAACGACCAGGTCCGCCAGAGAGACCCGCTTGTCGCCGGACTGGGCGCCGTTGAAACCGCTCCGGATTCCCTTGAGGGTCTTCAACACGCGGCCCAGCTCGGCCGGATCGTTGGCAGCCCAACCCTTCTGGGGTGCGAGACGAACCCGTCCTCCGTTGGCGCCGCCGCGCATGTCGGTCCCGCGGTAGGTGGATGCCGAAGCCCAGGCCGCCCTGACCAATTCGGCGGTAGACAGCCCCGAGTCCAGAATCCTGGCTTTCAGCCCGGCTGCATCCTTGGCATCGATCAGGGCGTGATCGACTTCAGGAATCGGGTCTTGCCATACGAATTCCCGGTCAGGCGCCAGGTCGCCGAGGTAGCGCGACCTCGGGCCCAGGTCGCGGTGAATCAGCTTGAACCAGGCCCGGGCGAAGGCGTCTTCGAACTCTTTGGGGTCCTTGAGCCAGCGCGAGGTGATCTCGCGATAGGCCGGGTCGACCCTCAGGGCGATGTCGGTGGTGAGCATCATGGGCGCATGCCGCTTGTTGGGATCGTGGGCATCCGGCACCAGGTCGGCCGCGGCGCCGCCGGCAGGCTTCCACTGGGTTGCACCCCCGGGACTCTTGGTCAGTTCCCACTCGAAGCCGTACAGGTTCTCCAGGAAGTTGTGGGTCCAGGCCGCCGGGTTCCGCGTCCAGGCGCCTTCCAGGCCGCTGGTGATGGTGTCGCCGCGATTGCCCTTGCCGTACTTGTTTTTCCAACCGAATCCCTGGGCTTCGATATCGCCGGCCTCCGGCTCGACACCGACGTACTTGGAAGGATCGGCAGCGCCATGGGCCTTGCCGAAGGTATGACCGCCGGCAATCAGGGCAGCCGTCTCTTCGTCGTTCATCCCCATGCGACCGAAAGCCTCCCGGATGGCGTGAGCGGCCGCCTGCGGATTGGGTTTGCCACCCGGGCCCTGAGGATTCACGTAAATCAGGCCCATCTGGGTGGCGCCCAGAGGACGAATCAACTTCCCGTCCTTGTCGCGCCGATCGAAGGCGAGCCACTGGCCTTCAGGTCCCCAGTTCACGTCTTCGGGATACCAGGCATCGACACGACCGCCGGCGAAACCCAGGGTCTTGAAGCCCATGGACTCCATGGCCACGTCACCCGCCAGGATCAGCAGGTCGGCCCAGGAGATCTTGCGGCCGTACTTCTGCTTGATGGGCCAGAGCAATCGCGTCGCCTTGTCCAGGTTGGCGTTGTCGGGCCAACTGTTGAGCGGCGCCAGGCGCTGCAGTCCCCCGTCACCGCCGCCCCGTCCGTCGATGGTTCGATAGGTGCCGGCACTGTGCCAGGCCATGCGAATGAAAAACGGCCCATAGTGGCCATAGTCGGCCGGCCACCAGTCCTGGGAAGTCGTCATCAGCTTGGTGAGATCCGCCTTCAAGGCCTTCAGGTCGAGACTCTCGAACGCCTTGGCATAGTCGAAGCCGTTGCCGACCGGACCGGATTCCCGAGACGCCTGGCGCAGGGGTTCGAGACTCAGCCGGTTGGGCCACCAGTAGTCATTGTCCGGCGCCTTGTCCTTGGCGCCCGCCATGCCGATCGGCGCGACCGGAGAGAACCCGATCGCCAGCAGGGTGATTACGGATATCGTTCGTTTAAGCATCTACGTTGCTCCTTTGGATTCGGAATACATCGAAGCGGTGTGTGCGCTCGGGAAGCGCGGCCTGGTTTTCGGAAGCCTCTTGGGGACAGGACAGGTCCGCGTTCCCTGGATGTTGTGTCGTTTTCGCAATCAGTCTGTGCCTACAGTTTATACCACGGGCTCACTTCGCGCCCCCGGATGCCCCATTCCTTCCTCCGGACAAAGAGGGATCTGCCATTCCTTCAGCTTCTTGCACAGTTTCTCGGGTCACCGTCCCAAGAAATCGCAAGAGGGGGATCGTGAGTCTATACTTCCCCGTTCTGATATGTCCAAGATTCTGCTTCCCCAGGTTGTCCCCGCGTTGCGAAAAGCCTTTGCCCGTCTGACGCTGATCTGGATCGAAGACAAGACCGACGCTCTTCTTCGCGCCCTGAAACGGGGAGACCTGGTGGCGGCGCTGCCGGCGCTGGAGGCTGATATGGCCAACCTGGACCACCACATGGTTGCCATCGATCCCTTCGTCCTGGCAGTCCCGCGGGGGCACGAGCTCGATCGCGGCACCAGGCCCGTAACGCGGAACAGGTTGCGCGGTGAGCGTGTCCTGCTACTCGACGACGGGCACTGCTTCAGGGACCAAGCGCTCGAGTACTGCTCGAGCAACAGGCTTGAGGAAATAGGATTTCGGGCGACCAGTCTGCCCACTCTGACCCAGATGGTCTCCAGAGGCGCCGGAGTCACCCTGCTGCCCACGATCGCGGTACCCACCGAGACACACCGTTCCCAACTGATGACCGGCTTGAAGGAGCGCGAAATTGCGCGCCCATTGTTGCTGATGAATCAGGATGGCAAGGAGAGAAGCCGCGATCCACGGCGCGAAATCGATTGCAGTGGCTCACGTTGACAGAAGCGGAAGACCGGGGCAGCCTTGCGCATCGCGCACTGGAATCGACACTCAGTATCGATCGCGCGGTGCTCCCGCAAGCGTTGCCTTGACGGCAGGATCGGGGAGGCTTTCAAGGATCCATTCCCGAAATGCTTGAACCTCGGGCTTGCGCCGTGCGGCGGCGGTTGTCATCAGGCAGCACCGCGTGGGTACGGCGTTGTACCGGTCGAACAGCGGTACCAGAGCCCCCTGTTCCAATTCCGGCACCATCGTCGCCGGGCGTCCAACGGCCGCTCCCATGCCCTTCAGGGTCGCATGCAGCAGCATGCTGCACAGGCGGAAGCCCGATGAATGCGACAGGTCCGGCGGGGGGCTACCCTGGGCAGCGAACCATTGCGCCCAGTCCGAGGGCCACCCCAGATGGTAGAGCAGGGGCCAAGAATACAAGTCCGCCAAGTTGCGGGGACGCCCGTGGGTCTCGAAGAGAGCCGGACTGCAGAGCGCGATCAAGGAATCCTCGAACAGCGTCTCCCGAAGGGCCACATCCGCGCTCGGAGCCTTGGTCCCACCGTCATAGGTGATCCAGACGTCGAAGTCGTTCCGGTTGGGGTCGACACCGAGGTGGTCGGTCTCAATCTCGATGGCGATGTCGGGCTGGGCAGCGTTGAAGTCAGCGATCTTCGGCATGAGCCACCGCTCGGCGACCGACTCGACAACAACAATGCTCAACCGCCGGATCTGTGAACCGCTTCGGTAGCGGTCGATGACCTCCCCGATTTCAGTGAGAATGCCTTGCACGTCCCCCCAACAGGCCTTTCCTCGTGAGTTGAGCGAAACGCTTCGGCGATCGCGGTCGAACAGGGTGTGGCCGAGGTGTTTTTCGAGCGTCTTGACGCGGTGGGCCACGGCCGCGGGAGTGACCTGCAACTCCTCGGCGGCCCGGGCAAAGCTCTGGTGCCGGGCGGCGGCGTCAAAGAAGCGCAGGCACTCAAGCGGCGGTAGCGGAGACATAGCTCGTTGCCGGATTGTCACTCGAAAAATAGACATAGCATATTTTTGTCTTGGAGTCATGTGGAAAAACGGTGAAAAGCAGTTTCTTGATCAGGCCGCGTCGTACCACCAGGGCAAAATGAGCCTCAACAGAAATATATTTTAGTCAAGGCATACTTTTATTTGATCGGAAATGGCAAACCAGTATACTTGATGACCGTGGTCAGAGGTTCTGGTCGCCGCTCGAATTGCCGACATCAGGGCAATCCGGGCCTGATAGTCGCGATTGAAATTCAAGTGATGCGTATGTCATCTCAAGAAATCTTTACCTGGGTGCTCGGTGCAGGTGCATTCTTGCTTACGCTGTGGGCTTTCTACCGGATTGGCGGATGGTTCTTAGGAAGAGTCGTGCGTGATATCCGGGAGCAGATTGAAGGCGAATAGGCGCAATCCAACGTCGTGCCGCGCGGTGAAGCAGCAATGCTCAAGCGCACCTGAAGCAATTCTCAAGACGACATGCTTCACCACCTCGTGCGCTCTGGCAATGAGCCCCGGGGCGGCGGCCATGATGGCGATGATCGCGAGCCGGACACGCCGTAACGAGAAGCCGGTTCTCGAGGGAGGCCTCGCCGGTGCGCACGCCAAGGCTGTCGGACACGGGGTGGAATTGGAATTGGGGGAATTGGTTCAACGGCTTATCTGGTGTCGGCTTCTGAGGTGGATGAGCCGAGTGAGCACTTGAGGCGAAACCTCCTAGCGTGTCCTCAAGCAATCCAGAAAAAGACAAACGGGAGATTCTCGATTGTCGGAGAAGGGCGGAGACACCAGAGGCAGCAGTTCCTGGTTGGGACGGTTGGGAGTTCGGAGTCGTCCCAGGAAGGAGATCAATTGTTGTCTCTCTTCGACAGACAGGGCCAGGAATGCATCTCTGGAATCCTGGGCCTCACCTCCATGGGCTTCAATTGCTTGAAAGAGGGTGGTGGCGCGTCCGTCGTGCAAATAAGGAGCCGTGTCGGCCACGCCCCATAAACGAGCGGTCGTAAATTCTCGATTGGAGATTTCAGCCAACTCGAAGTCTTCCTTCAATCCGTCGCCCATATCGTGTCGTTTCAGATCGGCGAACAGCGGCACCAACACGCCCTCTCCTCCTGGCACGGGCTCAAAACCGACTTCAACCAGATCAATCTCCAAGTAGACATTCTTCCAGGGATCACGGGGCACTTCGGGAAAGCTCAGTGGGAGAATTCGGGAGCGGGTCTGCATCACCGGTATATGGCATTGGCTGCACCCGATTGCCTGAAACGTTGAAAAACCGCGTTGGCCCGGGAGGCCACGTTGCTCCATAAAGGGAACGGGATTGGTCACGCTGAAAACGTGCAGGGCACTCATTTCGAATACCGTCGCTTCGTTCGCCACGCCATCGCCGTCCGCATCAACGTGGTCGCCTACCACTTCAACGGGTTGCAGACCGAAATGAAACTGCATCGCGTCGAGAGCAAAATCGCGCATCGAAAACTTCTCGCCCTTTCGGCCAAAGGGTCTGACCACCAGGACCTCCTCGGGCGATCGCCGGGAGTTGTCTTTGAAGCCAATTCCCTCAACATGCAGTTCGACCTCTCCGTTCACCTGCGTTCGGAGG
>JAPPFQ010000596.1 GCA_028875135.1 Acidobacteriota bacterium | reverse complement strand
CGAATGGGGTGGGGTGTTGCGGAGGGGGGCATACGCGGCGCCGCAAACTTGCGGCTTCCTGAGTTACGGCGTTTGTTTCAGGCGAGCACCCCAGGAGCAATTCATCCGCGCCCCTCGCGGAACCGGTTTTCCCACTGACGCCATTCCGGAAAGCCCAGCAGTTGATCCAGTTCCTCGAAAGTGGCCAGGTCGTCCAGGTACTTTTCGGGTGAGACCCGGTCTTTCAGCTTCGACAAGGTGCGTTCCATGGCCCGGACCGAGGCCATCAAGGTAGTCAAGGCGTAGGCCAGGACCTTGAATCCCAGGCTTTGGAGTTGCTCGAGGGGGAGCAGGGGAGTTTTTCCCCCTTCGACCAAGTTGATCATGAGCGGCTTGTGGAAGGAAGCGCCGATCCGCTCGATCTGGTCCACGCTGGTGGGAGCTTCGACAAAGATGATGTCGGCTCCCGCCTGCTGGTAAAGCTGTCCCCGGCGAATGGCATCATCGAATCCGGTGACGGCAATGGCATCGGTGCGGGCGATGATCAGAAATCGGTCCTCGCGCCTGGCGGCGACAGCCGCCTCCAGCTTGTTCGCCATCTCCGAAGCTTCAACCAACTGCTTTCCCGCCGTGTGCCCGCACTTCTTGGGGATCAGTTGATCCTCCAGTTGGATGGCCTGGGCTCCGGCCGCTTCGTATTCCTCCACCGTCCGGCGCACATTGACCACGCCGCCGAATCCCGTATCGGCGTCCGCCAGAACGGGGATGTCGACGCTGCGGACCAGGTGGTGCAACCGCTCCAGCATCTCGGAAAAGGAGATCAGACCCGCGTCGGGGAGGCCCAGGTGAGAAGCGGAGTGCCCGTATCCTGAGAGGTAGACGGCTTCAAAGCCGCAACGCTCCACCACTTTTGCGGAGACCATGTCGAAACAGGCGGGAACCACCAGGGGTTGGGGAAGCGCCAGGCGCTGCTTGAGAGTGGTTGAGCCCACCACGATTCCTCAGGCTTCGGGAGCGGGAAGCGAGAGGACTCCCTCGACCATTCTGGGTCCAAACGCCACCGATAGAATCAGTTTGCCGTGGGTGTCGCCGTGACCGCTGGTCAAGTCCAGATTCAGGTGGTGGGCCGGGTGGTGTCCTTTGGCCGATCGACTTTCCAGAGGGATTTCGCGGCTTGAGCCCTGCTGGTCTCCAGAACCCTCCGAGGCCTTGGGAATGAGCAGCAGGGTCCACTTATCGGCTGTTACGGCCTTGGCCCGGAGATCGTATTGCCCGGTCGACACCTTCACCCCCGCGCTTTCGACGGCTCCACTGATCTCCAGGGTCGCGCGGCCGCAGTGAAAGACAAACCCCTCCTTGACGTCAGCCATATGCTCGGCGTTGTAGGGGAGCGTGAAGTAGCTCAACTTGAGCTTCACACCCTCGGCTGAAGCGCCGACGGTCTTGCGGATGTGGGGGTGGGACAGAACCAGCGCCGTCAGGGTAAGTAGCAACGCAACGGACAATCCAAGCTTTTTCATGGGGAAACTTCCTTTCGCGGTCCGGGAGTGGATTGGAACAATTTGGCACCGACGCGCGACTGCCGATCTCAATCGTCGCTGGACTTGTCCTCGTCCTCCTTGTACATGTAGCGGATTCCGTGCTTGAAGACCAGCAGATTGGGTTCGGGGTCGCGGTTGAACTTGATGCAATTGCGGTCGTACCACTCGATGACCCCTTGCATCCGTTCACCGTCGTGGAAGACCAGCACCATGGGCGTCCTGTTCTGCATCTGCTTCAGGTAGTAGAAGCTTTCGGCGTTGGTCTGTTCCGGAGGAGTCGGTCGCTTTTTCTGCGATCGCACGGTCATCTTGTCTTTGATGTCCGATAGCGACGGACGGATGAGCCGACGATTCATGGAAGATCCTCCTCCGGTTTTGACTGGATTGTGTGCAGAGTCGCGGCAGGACTACTGCCCCCCGCCGCCAGGTTTCCACCCAACCACTGCCTCTTGTCAAGAGAACTCAAGTCTTCCGCGTTCCGATGGGGACTCGCAAACCTGCGATCACTTCAGGACGGACGCCAGGAAACTCATTGGCCGGCCAACGGCCGTGTCACAGCGCTGACCCGCGGGGTTTTTCAAGGTGGCCTGTGAGCGTCAAGATTGACCGTAGTTTAGCACAAGCCCCATTCCGCCACAAGTCCCAAGGAGTCCCATGAAGCCCACCCGGGAGCGCGGGCGTCCCGCCCGCATGCACTGCCGTCGCGAGCCGCTGAGTTTCTCTGCGATGCGGCAGCCGTCCACCCAGCCGACGGGAACGGCGTGGGCTTGGGCGAAGCAGGGTCGTGGCGTGTTTGCGGGTCGAGCGGGGTGGAGGAGATGGGCTGGGTTGAGTCGAGACAAATGCGGGCGGGACGCCCGCGCTCCCGGGTGGGGTGCCTCCTCCCCTCGCTCTTGCTTCTCGAGGTGCCGGGCGCCGGCCGGCTGGGCCGCAACCCTGCCGCTGCGACAGAACCGTCCCGCGTGGCGTCCCTTCGGGGATTTCTTTTTCAGCCTTCGTGGATATCCGGCGTTTGTTTCAGGGGCGTCGCGCTCACGCCGCTCAGTCGGAATAGAAATCGGTCCAGAGCCAGCGACTTGTTGAGATTGCGCCCCAGTCCCTTCATCAAGTGGTCGAGAGATCCAACGGCATCCACAATCTGTCTGAAAGTCAAGGCGGAGCCGATTTCGGCCAACTCCGAATGCAGATCGATATTGGTGAGGCTTTCGGCAGGTGCGCCCAACTGAATCAGCAGCAGGTCGCGCAGCAGGTCGTATAGCACACCCGTCTTGAACTCGAATTGTTCCTTTTGCCTGGGCGAGGCCAGAGGCTCGGTGACTTGCAGGGCCCGGTGATAGGAGAGCGCCCCGGCGCAGGCCCGGATCGCCTCCACCATATCCCCGCGAGCCTCCCGGTACTGCTGCAGATCCAGAGTCAAGGCCTTTCCGAGGCTGCCCCGGGAAATCCGTCCCACCAGGGGCAGATCCCGGTCGGGGTAGATCGATCGTTGCCGGAGGATGTGTTCCAACTCCGCCGGAGAGAAGGGGTAGAACTGGATGCGCTGGCAGCGGGACCGGAGGGTGCCGGGAAGATCGTTGGGGGAATCGGTCACCAGGATGAGGAAGGAGGTCTCCGGCGGTTCCTCCAGCGTCTTGAGAATGGCGTTGGCGGCTTCCAGGCGCAGCCGGTGGGCCTGGTCGATCACAAAGACGCGGCGGCGGCCTTCAAAGGGTTTGAAAAAGACCTCGCGAATCAGTTCTCTCATCTGATCGATCTTGATGAAGGCCCCGTCGGGCGCGTAGCTTCGAACGTCGGGGTGCATGCGCTGCTCGATCTTCCGGCAGCTCCCGCAGTCGTCGCAGAAGTCATCCTCGAGATTCTGACAATTGGCCGCCTTGGAGAGGAAGTGGGCCAGGGTCCCTTTGCCGACTCCCGCGATACCCGCGAAAAGCAGCGAGGAAGGCAGACGGCCTTCGGAAAGACTTCGCCTCATCAGGTCCCGAACGGGGGCATTTCCCACAAAATCATTCCATCCCATCAACCTGTCCCCCTGGAAGAAGGGTCGAAATCAGTCCTAGGACTTCCCGATGCAACTCTTCGATGGTCCGGTTTCCGTTCAGAACCCGGACCCGACTGGGCTCCCGTGCTGCAATCTGCAGATATCCTTCCCGGACGCGATGGAAAAACGCCAGGGACTCCGCCTCGAATCGGCCTTCGTCCAGTCCCGTTCGACGGTTTCTGTCCCTGGCCCGGTCCAGGGAGAGAGCGGGCTCGATGTCAATCAGGAGCGTGAGGTCCGGCTTTCTGCCGCCGCTCACCATGCGATCGAGCGTTTCAACCAATGAGAGATCCAATCCACGCCCGAATCCCTGGTAGGCGGCGCTGGCATCCGCGAAACGGTCGCACAAGACCCACTTGCCCTCGGCCTGGGCCGGGATGATCTGCCGGTGGAGGTTCTGGTTGCGGGCCGCGTAGTAGAGCAGCAACTCGCTCAAGGGCAACAAGCCCCGGTTTCGGGAGCTGAGCAACAGCGTCCGAATGGATTCTCCCACCGGAGTTCCGCCGGGTTCCCGCAGTACGGCCACCCGGATGTCGCGTTGGGTCAGGTAGTCGGCCAGCAGCTTCACTTGTGTGGTCTTGCCGCAGCCGTCCAACCCCTCGAAGGAAATGAATGGAGGCATGGAGAAACCAGGGTTCAGGCCCGGCCCCGGGGCCGGGATCCTTGGCAAAATAGCACAACTCCGAAGGCTCCAACAAGGCGCGCACTCCGGTGCCGGCCGGCGTTACGGGGCGTTTGGAAATCAGCCGGGATTTGAGGTAAGATGGCCCGTTTTCGAAGCCGCGGGGACGGTTGGTCGGCGGCTCTCGGGAATCGCCGGGATCGGAACGGAGCGATGCATTCCTCGGGTCGGCGTTTCGGTTTTGCGGGAGCTTCAAACCGATGGGTGCCATCGCTGGAAATGTCCGGCGGGTGATGGAGGCGGTCGCCGAAGCGGCGCTGAAATCGGGCCGCCGCCCGGAGACGGTGCGGCTGATGGCAGTGTCCAAGTTGATGACCCCTGACCGGATCCGTCAGGCGCTTGCGGCTGGCGTCGACTGCCTGGGCGAGAATCGTGTTCAGGAGGCTCAGTCCAAGAAGGACCACCTGGCGGGACGGGATTTTGAGTATCATTTGATCGGCCCGCTCCAGAAGAACAAGGTCAACCGGGCCGTGGCCACCTTCGATTGGATTCAGACCGTCGACAGCCTCGATCTGGCCAGGCGGATCGATCGGGCATCGGCCAGACTCGGCAAGACGGTTTCGGTGCTGATCCAGGTCAATATCGGAAGAGAGCCGCAAAAGGCGGGGGTGGCGGAAGAAGAGCTGGAAGAGTTGGCCGCGCAACTGGTCGACCTGGACTGCATCTCGGTTCGGGGACTGATGGCCATTCCCCCCTATCTGGCGGACGGTGAAGCCGTTCGGCCCTATTTTCGGCGGTTGAGGCAGTGGTTCGATCGGTTGGCGGGTCTTCAACTTCCGAAGGCGCGCATGCAGGTTCTTTCCATGGGGATGAGCCACGATTTTCCCGTGGCCATTGAGGAAGGTTCCACCATGGTTCGGGTGGGCACGGCCATCTTCGGGCGACGCCCGCCGGTCTGAAGGAATGTTGACCGATGGAATCCAGGTCCATTCAAGCCATTCTGATCGGTCTTGGGGGGGTCTTCTTTCCGGGGCTGGGACACCTGATTCTGGGGAAGTGGGTGCGCTCCCTCCTGTTCGCCCTTCCCATCCTGTTGTTGTTTGGACTGGGGCTGAGCCTGGGGGGGAAGCTGCATACGCTGGCCGCCGAGCAATTTATCGAATTCGTCTTTCTCTTCGCCGACCTCGGAATCGGACTTCTTTACTTTCTGGCCAAATTCTGGGGCTACGGCGCCGGCAACCTGGAGAACCAGTCATTCGACTACGGGACCACCTATCTGGCCGTGGCCGGGTTGCTCAACCTGTTGGCCGCCCTCAACGCCTACGACATCGCCGTGGGCCGCAAACGCTGAAATGGTTATTTCGCACTTTACGGCTTTGGTGATTTTCGCCATCTGCGTGTCGATGGTCTTTGCCCTCAGCAGCAAGGAGACTACCCGCGATCGGCTGCGTTACGGCATTTTCGTATTCGTGATCTTCTTGGTGGTATCCCTGGGGCTGGGGTGGCTGATGGCTCCCTTTCCACGTTGAAATTCAGGCGGTGCGGCTCAGGCTGAATTCAGGCCGAAACGGAGAAGCCGGGCCACCTGCTCCGACTGGGCTTCCAGTAGTTGTTCTGCGTTTTGGATAGCCGCCTCGACCGTCAGAGGCGAGGCGACGATGCTGAAGAGCGCGGTGAATCCCTGGTCGTACAAGCCACCCACGTCGCCGGCCACGCTTCCGGCAATGCCGATCACGGGCACTCCGTTTTCCCTGGCAATCTTGGCCAGCATTCCGGGTCCCTTGCCGAAGGGCGTCTGAAAGTCGATCTGACCCTCTCCCGTAAAGATCAGGTCCGCTCTCTTCACCTGCTCTTCGACCTGGAGCAGGTCGAACACCAGGTCGCTTCCGGGACTCAGCCGGGCCCCCAGCAGTCCCATGATCCCTCCGGCAATACCTCCCGCGGCGCCGCTGCCGGCAACCTGGGAGACATACCGGACTGTCGTCTG
>JAPPFQ010000382.1 GCA_028875135.1 Acidobacteriota bacterium | reverse complement strand
GATTGGGGCTTCAGGTCAAAAGTGATGGTTTGCAGGCGGGTTCCGTGGGCATCGAAGACCTCTGCCTCGACCTCGCTTCTTTCGTTCTTGATGTTGAAGACGCCGATGTTGGTTCTCCGCGACGAGCTGACCGAGATGCCCGGGTTGAAATGGGTCCCTTCCTCATCCGATGTGAGAGGCCCAATTCCATTGACGACCGTGGTGGAAAAACGGCCCGAAGGAGAGTCGGTGTAGACATCGGCCCAGACGACGAACTCGTAGGGACTATCGCGTTCGTCGGAGCTGATCAGATTAATTGCCCCGCTTCCCGTGTGGTCGAAGACCTGCTTCAAGAAGTTGTCGAAGGTCCGATATTGACCCGACTTGATGGGAAATTTCTTGGCTGAGCCAACTCTGCCGTTTTGGTTGAACAGGACAGTTGTGATGTCAAAGTCATGCGAAGTCGGATTAAAGATCACGACTCGCGTCTTGAAGTGGGCGCCAAACCTTCCCGCCGCGTTCGCGGCCACAGGAATGACGGCTGTCCGTGAGCGCGTCAGTCCGCCGAAGACGTTTAGTATTTCTCGCTCGAGGCGGGGAGATTCAGAAATGGCGGGGACGGCCAGAATCAGTACGGCCAGGAAACAAGCAAGCAGCTTTATCATGGGATCTCCATATACGGTGAGTTGAAGTTGTTGTGCGTCATCAGAAGAACGCGATCTTGAGCAGCAGGAGGATGATGGCCGGCCCGAAGAAGTACTTGATGATCTTGAGATCCGCTTTCACGCCGGCGAGTTCAGCCTTCAGGTCCGCAATGTCGATCTTGACTCCTGCGATGTCGGTCTTCGTGGCAACCGTATCGGTGAAGGCCTCAGCCACCGTGTCCACTATGCCATCGGCCAGCGGTTCCGGGAATCCAGCGGCCTGGAGGTTTCGGACGGCCTTGCGAGTGTCAAACGTGATAGTAGTCATGACCCTCTCTCTTGCTGAAAGTCAACCACACCTACGCCAGACGTAATTATACAGCGCAGTACTGTCCCGTAAAGAGTAGTTGCCGGGGCCTTGGGTGGGGGCGTGTTCGAGCCGGTTGAGGGTACTCTTGCCTGCCAGGGGAGGCGAGTCTTTGCGGCCTTTCTCTGAGAACAAGGCCATCACGGGATCGTGACGGAGTTGGTCGTGGTCGATGAGATCCTCGTAGCCGAGGGCGATGCCAACGATGCGCTGGGCGACGAGTTTACGCAGGCTGTGCCGGGTCCGCCTGGGGTCGCGGTGATCGGTGAAGCAGGCCGCCACCTGGTCAGAAAGAGATAGGCTCCGATCCACCCGGCGTAACAGCAGGGTGCCGGCATCGGAGGTGATGGGACCACCGTCGAAATCAGCCACCACGCGACGGCGGCCGTGGGGTTCAAACTCCAGAGGTTTAGTGTTACACTGTGTCGGCATCGGTTCTCCTTCCACAAGAGTATTTTACCAGATTCAGAGAACCGATGCTTCCTACCTGTGATGAGAAATTCGGGCTAGAGATCAGCCGTGCGGAGCAACTGATCATCGACATCCGGGGTGGACGATGGTACAGCGGAGATCACCGTCTCACCCGCTGCCAGCAGGATCAGTTGACGCAACGGGTCTGCGGCATCATCGAGAACGCCCGGTGGCCCCGGGTTAAACCGACGAATTCGATCAGGGATTTGTCAGAAGGCAATCGTCATTGCCGACGGCATCAGGATCGCACTCCGGGGAAAGGAGCGGCTGATCACCGAAGTCACAACCAGTGGGGCAGTGAACTCCCGATGGTTCGGTGTAGGTTTGACAAGCAGTCCGTCAAATTGACAACCTTGCATTCGCCCCATAGGCGGCGAAAAAGACTTCGCCATCTAAGAGAAATCGGACTGTGATGGTTTCCGAAGTACCGCTTCATTTGGGGAAAATGACCCAAAGTCACATTTCCAGGGATTGAGGAAACGGGCTCCTGGCTAGTGAAGTAAACTAGAGGAAGGGAAGGCAACGCACCCGTAACCCCATAGACTGTCCCACTCTAAGCAGTCCGTAAGATCAGGAGGTGTAACCTTGAAACCACTCCGGCTCCCGCGGCCTCTGACGCCGAGGGAGCTATTCTCTAGGGTGGTTATGTAGAGTGGGGGCAGGGTGTTGGCTCTGCCCCCGCTCTACAAGCAACCAACGGGTGCGTTGCCTTCCCTTAGACTGTAGCACATCGGTGAAGTGAAGCTGCTGTGAGGAGCTTCTCTTTACTCATGCCATATAAAGTCTCCGGGTTCCCAAGGAATCGGAGATACTGCCCACGTCAGAACACCGTCATTCGACTTGTTGTTGATGGTGATAGCCCAAAGATCGGGGTCCCCTTCAGCAATATCCCATTCGATATAGCCGTTGGTGACAGGCACATTGATCGACTTCTGATTCCACGACCCCAGTTTCAAATAAAAGACGTTGCGCTGAACCTCGTTTCCGGCCCGGTCGTAAACTCTTGCCGTGACCTTGTTGTCCCTTGAAAAGTTGTTGAAAACCCCAATGTTGACCCGTTGTTCTTCATTGACCGTGATCCCTGCGTGAAAGGCCTTGGTTGGGTGAAACGGCCCCTTGAAGATCCGACGGGATGGGATAAGGCCGTTGACGATTGTCGTTGAAAAACGACCTTTGGGTGAGTCGTTGTAAACTTCCGCCGTTACCGAAAACTGGTTCGGTGCAGTCCAATTGCGGTGCACCCAGGATGCAATGCCAATGGCGCAGTTGCCTCTAAACCCGAAGAGCTCTTCGAGAAAATTATCCCAGACATAGTAACCCTTGGCTTCCAGCCTGAGCCTTCTGCTAAAACTGATCCCCTCCTGTCGATAGATGCTGATTTGGACGTTGTAGGAGTGCTCGGCAAGGTTGTGTAGCACGACCCGGGTCTTGAAGACGGCTCCATGCCGACCAATGGTGTTGGCTGCGGTGGGGATAACAGTTGTCATGACCCCTTCCCCAACGACGGGGGGCCTAGTATTCGGCGGTGGTGCCTGGCCGGCCAGAACAGGGCAGAGACACAAGAACAGGACAAGACAAGGCAGCATTTTCTTGGTTTTCCTCGGCGATTTGGTCTTGACCTGGATGGGCCAGAAGAACGCCTTGTGCATCTGCTTCTCGCTGATGCCGGGCATGTCGAACTCTTCCGCCAGCTCGGCCTTCGAGGGTTGGTAATCCCTGGGGGGCATTTCGATGGTCTTCACTTCAGGCTTGTCCTTCATGGCGTTCTTTTTGGCGGTGGTCAGGGGCGTTGTGAAATCAACAGGACGAGACGCCTAATCTCGGCAACCTCAGCTCGTAGCGTTGAAAGCTCACCGTGCATCTCTTTTCTCATCTCGTACAGAGCGCCTTTTATGACGGTGTCTCCAGATTCTGAAAGAGTCTTCACAGCGTTGAGCAAAATTCCCAACGCCTTGAAGTGTTCATCGACACTTTGAAACCTTTGGTCGATGCGATCCCCTTGACTGGAAATCAACTGAACAAGCTCTTGGTATTGTTCCTGTAGATCCTTCTCAGTAAGAGTTCCCTCCTTCATGGCGTTCTCCTTGTAGGTGGTCACGTAGCTCCGAGCCCGCGGCGCTTCACTACGCTGATGCCGACTGACCCTAGTCGATCTTGGGTCATTTCAGAACGATTAATCCTGTCTAGGCGTTGTTTTTCCTCAGCAGTCAGCAGGACGAGGCGGAAGTGCTTTCTCACGTAATCTGTGAATTCTTGAACGCTGGCGCCTTTGTCGATTTCCCGAATCGCTCCGCGCGTGAAAGCTCTGCGCGGTGATACATGCTCTATCCAAACCCTTTCCCCTCTTTCGTGAGCCTCCAGCGCCGCCGGCGAGAACTCTGCACCAGGATAGTTGCGGAGATTATTGATGTGATTGAGACCGGAGTAATTGAGCCGAAGCCCAAGAAGGTCCAATATGCGCTCCGCCGAATGAATCGCACCTCCGTTGTCGGTGAAGCCAAAATCAATCATCTCATTTCGCAGAAATGCAGCCTTGCGAAACATCCGGATTAGGTTTTCCGGAGAATATTTCGACTCTCTGGGAGCATCAACCATCGTCAGAGGCCTGCTTGGTGGTCGGGTACTTATCTCTTCTGCAGCTCCTGAATGCTTGACGCCAGGTGGGCGTCGTGGCGAAGACAGATATCTGTGAGGTTATCAAGGCCCTGCTTCAGATCCCGGACATTTGGCTTCCGTCCCCGAATATCCTCCTTTTGTCCCCGCACGTCGGCCTTCACGCCGATCAGCTCTTCCAGGATGCGGTCTACCTTCTGTTCCAGAATCGAGGACACCAGGCTAGATCCGCACTCAGCGGCGACCCGATACGAGGCGGCACGAGGGAATGATGATGGACGCTGTCACGCCACTGCGCCTAGGCCGTTCTTCGCTACCAGCGTCAGGAGCTTCAATGATGCGCCGCGCGGCCGTTTCTCGCCGCGCTCCCACTGGCTCACCAGCCCCGTGGTCACGTTGAGATGGCGCGCGAACACCGCCTGACTCGCGTTCTCGCGAAGCCGAAGCGCGCGGATATCCTCCGGCGCCATCTCCTCGACCGGCGTGAGGCACAGCTCGTCGAACGCCCGCATGGTCCGCTTCGACATCAAACCGGCCTCAGCGAGTCCGACCGCCGCCTCATGGGCTGCCGCCAGCGCTTCACTCTTGTATTGCTTGGTCATCGCATTTCACCTCGACTATCGCTCCAACCGCCTGCGCCGCTGAGAGGCCCGTCCGGTCCAGCGCCAGATACTCGTTGGCCAGCCGCCGAAACGTCTTCAACTCGTCCTGGCGCAGATTCTCTCGGCCGCTCTTCGCGAATCCGTACACGAAGAACGCTAGCGCGCCCCGCCGAAACAGCACGATGGTGCGGAACCTGCCGGACCGGCCGCCACCCTTGCGGCCAATGCGCTGCTTGATGACGCCACCGCCGAGATCGACATCGACCAAACCCCTCCTTGCGCGCAAGACAGCCTCGCACAATGCGGCATCGCCGATTCCTTCCCGAGTGGCGAACCGGGCGAAGGCCTTGGTTTTGAAAGTCTGCAATTATGCCCCCGCGAACGCCCGTCACTTTTCGAATTCTATAACACCAAATGAGGATTTTAGCATTCAAGCCTATCGACTTCGGCGTTTCTTGTGTCGCGCCGCCGTCCATCTGAGGCGAGCGTCGATCGCAATCATGCGCCGCCTCTGCGTATTCGTAAAGCCATCAAGACAACGGCGTCTACTAGGTCGTGTGCAAGCCTCCCCCCCCCTACGATTTCTTTGGATTCTTTGGACAGTGTTTTTTGACCTCCCCCAAACTTAGGTCCACCCCCAGAGTGTGGAATTGGAAAAACGCTTACACCCCACGGTGTCTCGCCTCATTGCCTGAGTACAAACCACAAGCAGGAGAATGTTACCCTGAGATTGCGAGCTCAGAGTTTGATCAATCTTTGAAGTTCGTCGACTGATAGCCATGAACGATTCTTGTGCATTATCTGGTGAGGGTAGGGGTCCCAATGCGTATAGACCGCTGAACAACCGCTCTAGGGATAGTCCTCAATCTTGAGAGTCCGCCGTATAGGATAAGATAGATCCAATAAAAGGGGCAACTATAGGGGCAACCCAATCCACTCAGAGATCATAGATTTATATATATCAATGGATTACAGAAGATGTACAGTAGTTGCCGGGCGTACCACATCTAACGGGTTAATCGATCGCGGTCCGCGGCGGAAAGTGCAGGTTGGCTATTGACGGCAATGCGGTGAGAATGCGACAATTCCGTGGCATATAAACCGTAGTCTCGAGTGCCAGGCAAGAGGATCGAATGATGGAGAGCCAGTGGGTTCAGTGGTTGCCCTTGTTCGGGTTCGGATCGGTCGTGACCATTCTCATCGCGATCGCCGGCGTCGGGATCGGCCTGTGGCGCAATGCCAGCATCGCCCATGGAAACATCAACGACAGGATCGACAGGGTGGAATCCGGACTGGAATCCCGATTGGGAGGCAGGATTGACAATCTGGGAGGCGAGGTGCACGAACTTCGAGGCGAAGTGCGCGGACTTTCAACCGACCTATCCGCCATGAAGACCGATCTGGCCGTGGTGAAGACCGATCTGGCCGGTGTGAAGACTGATCTGGCCGGGGTGAAGACTGACCTGGCCGGGGTGAAGACTGACCTGGCCGGGGTGAAGAC
>JAPPFQ010000524.1 GCA_028875135.1 Acidobacteriota bacterium | reverse complement strand
GCCTGCATTCCGGCCCCCTACCCCGATCTACTCATGCATCTGGTGACCTTCTGGATGCTGACCGATTTTACCGAGGAGAACGGGGCTACCATTGTAGTCCCCGGCAGCCACCGCGAGCCCAACCACCCCATGACAGGTGGTCCGGTCGACCCCAAGGCCCCCCACCCCGATGAGCGCCGCCTGCTGGGGTCCGCCGGAACCGTTGCCATCTGCGATGCGCGCCTTTGGCATGCCGTGGCCACCAATCGAACCGATCGGGACCGGGTTGCGGTCATCGTGCGCTATGCGCCCTGGTGGTTGAACCTGGACCCTCTCCGGCCCGGCACCATCGATCGCGAGGATATCGTCGACGCAACCGGTGGGGTCAACGCCGAGGTGCCTTCCCTGCCGGCATCGGTATTTGAACGCTTGCCCGAAGAGGTCAAGGGGTTGCTCCATTATTCGGTTGAGGAGGTGTGTCCATGAGCGAAGCCAGGCTGTCGGACAAAGCCATCGTCATTCATCCTGACGACAACGTGGCCGTAGCCAAGGCCACCATCGGCAAGGGTACTCTGTTGAGTTCCAACGGCACCCGTGTCCTGGTCACCCAGACGGTGCAGCCGGGCCACAAGATCGCATTGCGAGGGATCGCCTCCGGTGAGAACGTCCTCCGTTACGGGGAGGTCATCGGCCTTGCATCCTGTCCAATTCCCCAGGGCGGCACGGTCCACAATCACAATATGGTTCCGGACACCAAGGGCAGGCAGAAGCCGACCGGAATCGATCCCAAACCGGTACGGTTCCGCCCCGCCAGCGAGGTTCCAAGCTTTCAGGGCTACCAGAGAGAATGGGGAGGCGTGGGCACCCGTAACTACGTGGTAGTGCTTTCAACCGTGATCTGCTCCAGCCATCCGAGCCAGCTCATCGCCAGACACTTCGAGCAACGGTTTCAGGACGATCCCCATTTCGACGGGGTCATACCCATCACTCACCAGGAGGGATGCGGCGGCGAGAAGGGGGAGGACATTGCCCAACTGATGCGGGTCTACAACGGGATCATGTACCACCCCAACGTTGCGGCTGTCCTGGTGGTGGGTCTTGGGTGCGAGGAAAGCAACGTGGAATGCGTGCAGGGGTGCCACTCCAGCCTTCCCCTTCAGTTGCAGACCCATACCCGGGGGCGGGTGCGCTATTTGACCATCCAGGGAGCCGGAGGCACCACCCCGACCGTAGAGCAGGGCATTCAAATCGTGGAGGAGCTGGTGGAGCGGGCCAGAAAATGCCGGCGCACCAGCGTCTCCGCCAAACATCTGCTTTTGGGTCTGCAGTGCGGGGGGTCGGATGCCTACTCGGGAATTTCCGCCAACCCGGCTCTGGGAAGGGCCAGCGACCTGATCGTCAGTTGCGGCGGCACTACCGTCTTGCCGGAGACCCCGGAGATCTACGGGGCGGAACATCTGCTGATGAGGGGTGCGGCATCCAGCCAGGCCGCCGAGGGCTTGTGGCGAATCCTGGAACGCTACAAGGCCTACGCGGCTGCACTAGGAGGAGAACTGGATGAGAATCCTTCACCCGGAAACATTGCGGGCGGGATTTCCAACATCGTCGAGAAATCGCTGGGGGCCATTCGAAAGGCAGGGAGCACTCCACTGCAAGGAGTCTTCAACTATGCCGAGAGAATCAACGATCCGGCTTTGTGATCATGGATTCACCCGGTTTCGATACCCCCTCGGTATCCGGATTGGTGTCCAGCGGCGCCAATGTCGTCTGTTTCACCACCGGGCGAGGCACTCCCACCGGCAATCCCATCGTCCCGGTCCTCAAGATAGCCACCAACAGCCGCATGTTCCAGCACCTGGAAGAGAACATGGATATCAATGCCGGGACTATTATCGATGGGACCCAAACGCTGGACCAGGTCGGCCGGCATATTTTTGAAACGATCCTTGCCGTCGCTTCCGGCAAACCCGCCAAGGCCGAGATTGCCGGACACCGCGAGTTCGCCCTCTGGCGCGCCGGTCCGATGTTGTGAACGAACGGGCGATCTTTCGCAAACGTTTCTCAACCGTTTGACAATTGCCGGGCACGCCCGCGGCGAGTCTCTACTGCGGCCGGCGTCCTTCCCCGACCCACCACTGCCCATCGGCCACTTCCCTTCAGTTGCGAAGACCGATTTGGGTTGCAGCCACCTTCAGGTTCTGCTTGACCTCTTGGATGTCTGACGCCTGGGGCTTCATGGCCAGGTAGCGATTCCAGTCCCGTATTGCCGCAGAAAAATGCTGGAGCCTAAAGGAGACGGAGCCACGGTCCCGGATCTCCCCGGCTGCATCCGGAACGATGAGAACAATCTTTTCGATCACGTTGAGGGCTCTTCTGAAATCTCGCTGGACCAGGTAGATCATCTTCAAGTTGGCCAGGAGACGCCCCAGAATCTGACGCTTGTTGACGCAATCCAGAAAGGAGCGGTGAAAGGAAACCTTTTCCCCATGCAGTCGTTTCAGGCGCTGGCGGCACTCCGCCTCGGTGACCGTCTTCCCCCCGAAAAAGGGGTCGATCAGCCACTCGCCACTTGCCGCCATGCACTTCACCAGAAAATGGCCGGGCAAGCCGACGCCACGAATATCCAGTCCGAGCCGTCGCCCCACCTCCATGTAGATGATGGACAGGGTAATGGGAATTCCCGTGCGACGGTCGAGAACATCATTCAGGAAACTGTTTCGGGGGTCGTAGTAGACGTCGGAATTTCCGGAAAACCCTTCCTCGCGGTATAAGGTCCGGTTGATGCTATCCAGGCTGTCGATGACGTCCGGTTCCACAGAAAGGGAAAGCTGGCCCGCAGCTCTCTCGGCCAGCCGGTCCAAGCGCATGAGGTAGCTTGCCACGTCGAGTTCGGGATACTCCTCCGAGGCAATTTGCAAGGCCGCGGCTGCCAGGTCCAACTTGACCTCGGGCTGAATCAGCAAGTTCTTCAATCCTTCGGTTGCCGGTGTTGGTTGCATGAGAGCCGCCCCCGCTCGCGGGTCAAGAGGAATGATGAATGATGAATGATGAATGATGAACCTTTTGGGAAAATCCTCTCATCCAGCCTTCAGATCCACGTGTTCCGTCCAAAAGGATCTGAGGAATTAGAGTCGTCCCCGCCGGCGCGTCGGGGGTTCCGAACCTCACTCGAAGCGCAATTCAAATTCCTCGTGGACACCTGCTTCGAGGCGCCTGGCTGCCGATGCCTGGTTGCAGGATATCTCCAGCAGACCAAGGCTGCCCCAGATCACGAAGGGCTCGGAGTCCTTGGACTCGCGGTAGGACCGACAGAGTCGGTCGATCCGGTGTCCGCCGATGCTCAGCATGAACTTTCCCGCCTGCAACCGCTCCTGGTATTTATCAGCCCGGAGATTGGTGACCAGGTTTCCGAATTTGTCGACACGCAGAATCGTTCCAGCCAAACCGTCACGTCCCGATTTCCGCACCTCCGGCAGGCGAAGGGTAACCCTGTTTTCGACCAGGCTGCCGAATCGCTCGGGTTCAACCCCCCGACTGAGCCAGGCCGCTACCGGCGCGAACACATCACGACCGTGAAAGGTTTGGCTGACCGGGTGGTGGAAGAATTGCCGAGCCGTCAACTCCAGGCAGGCCATCCGGGCGGAGCCGGCATAGATCTGGCTGAGCACGCCGTTGTCGGGAGCCACAAAATAGGCATGCTCGGTGGCCACCAGCAGCGGGCGCCTGCGGCTGCCGACTCCCGGGTCGACCACCACCACGTGTATGGCGCCCTTGGGGAAATAAGCGTGGCTGGACCCGATAACCAAGGCCGCTTCCGTCACATCATGGGAGCGAATGCCGTGGGTCAGGTCCACAATCCTGACGTCCGGGGCAATCGAGAGAATGACTGCCTTCATCATGCCGACGTAGGGGTCCTCCACCCCAAAGTCGGTGGTCAGAGTGATGACAGGCTTGCTCCCAATGGTGGGTCGCCACTCCATGGTCCCGAGTCAGATCGACAGGTCGACACCCTTGCCGTCCCCCGCCGATGGAGACCGGCAGCACGCCTCTCTCCTGGCCGGTGCGGCGCGACTTGTCCGGGGGGCGGGTGGTTGCGGACCCGGAGCCTGCCTACGGTCCGGCATCGGCGTCGGACGTCAATGTCGTGAGGTGGACTGGATTGACACGTGCGCCGTTGATCCGACAGGCCCAGTGCAGGTGGGGGCCGGTCACCCGACCAGTGGCGCCGACTTCCCCGATGATCTGGCCCTGCGCCACCTGGTCTCCCGGCTTGGCCCGCATCCTCGAACAGTGGGCATAGACGGTATAGAGTCCCAGCCCGTGGTCCAGGATGATGGTCTTGCCGGCAAAAAACAGATCCTTCGCCATTATCACCTTGCCGGCATTGGCAGCCCGGATGGGGGTTCCGGTGGTGGCTCTCAGGTCGACTCCCGAATGCGGACTGCGAGGTTCCCCGTTGACGATTCTGCGTCTGCCAAAACCACTGGTCTGCTTGCTCGAAACCGGCCTGACAAATGGCTCAGCCCACATCCTTTGAGCCGAAGCCGACTGCCAGATTTCAGTCAACTGCCGGTGTTCCCGGGCAGCCCTCTCCGAGTCTCTCGGGTTGAGGGTGACGTACTTCTGCCGGACTCGTATGCGCTGTGTTGGAAATTTCTTGGGCAGAACCCTGAGGCTCTTTTGGAACGCCCTGGACCGCCCGTCCGACGTCCAAACCGTCCCGGTCAAGGAATGGAGGCCCGGCTTGATCTCCAAATCAACCCCGGCAAGACCCTCCCAGCGTCTCCCGTCCCCAAGAGCGTAGAACAGCACCCGTTGTTCGATAAAGGAACACTCGACCCGGCTAATCGGACTCTGGGCGTGCAATCGAATTTGCAGGAGGTCTCCCGGCACCAACGCCTTGGAAGGTATTTCCACCAAGACCGGCACTTCGGCCGATTGCCCCATTGGAATCCACCCAAGCAGGAGCACAAGGACGGCCGTGATGGGTCGCCTTTTGTTCAGAACTCTATCTCCTCCAGTAGCACTTCCGAACCTCGGTCGGACTGGCTGGGTGAACAACGCCTCGAGACTGTCATGCCGGCGCGATTCAATTCATCTGCTGGCACATGCCCGGGCGTTCAGCGCCACAAGTTGTGCACCCGGACGGTGCTTCCGAGCCCAGGGAGTCGCTTGCTCCGACCGCGAAGGCGGAGTAGCGTTTCTCCACCTGGGCACTCCCGCAGGAATCGCAGGTGGCGGCACTGGACGTCCGGTAGACGATTTTTTCGAATTGACGACCGCAATCTCCACACTCGTATTCATAGATGGGCACGCTTGCTGTCCTCACTGGCTACGGCCAAAAACCATTCATGCTACCACAACGGAGGACACCCTGCAGATTCTCTCGAGGTCAATACCCTTCCGCGGCCGGCAACGCCACCAGGGATTCCTCCACGGTTTGACCGGGCGAAAGATTGATCCGCTCCGAGCCCCTTTCCAGGCTGATCAGGTAATCGAGCTCGCTTCTCCCGGGCCTGCCGACAGACCTGGCGGATCCCTACCACCCGGATCCGGCCTCCGTTCCCCAGTCCCCTGTCAGACCGCAGCAATAGTTGACGGTGGCAATGGTTTCGGCATCGAATCGCGCCTTGTCGTCCGGGGCCAGCAGACCCTTCTCAACCAGGAATGTGTTGATTTCCCTCAAGCCCTCATCCCGCTTCGGACCCGCAGGCAGCCCCTTGTGGAGATAGGCCTGGAGTCTCAGGTAAAAGGCTCCCCACACCCTCAGCCTTTCCCGATCGGGATGCCGGTACGGTGACGCCTGCTCGATGGCTGAAACGGCCCCGTGGTTGCCGTGCTTCAAGGCCGTCTCGTAGGCCGTCACCCCGAAATCGTTCGGGAGATTCGGGTTGCCCCCTGCCTGGAGCAGGACATTGATCAGGGATTCCGGGGCGCTATAGGCAGCCGCATGAAGAGGCGTGTTCCCGAATTCATCCGGCAGGTTGGGCTCCGCCCCTGCAGCCAGCAGGATTTCCACTTGCCCCTGGGAGGCCGGGACCCCGCCGGATCGATCGATGATCCACCTCAGCGGCGTGTTCCCGAAAGTGTCTGCCGTGTCGGGATCGATGCCGGAGTCGAGAACCTCCTTCAGTTGGCCGTTGCTGCCTGAAGCGATCGCCAGGTCCAGGTCCTCGACCGTCGCCATGGGGCTCGGTTGGCTGCCTTCCGAGCCCTGCCAGGACAGGATGTGGG
>JAPPFQ010000110.1 GCA_028875135.1 Acidobacteriota bacterium | reverse complement strand
TCCCATTCTGAGACACGACACTAGAATCTACAGCCGCTTTCGCCGTGTCCCTGGCTGAATTCCCGGAGGTTGGCGCCTATGCCGATTTATGAATATGGCTGCGACGCCTGTGGCAAGGTACTCGAGGTCATGCAGAAGTTCTCCGATGAACCCCTCAAGACCTGTCCCGACTGCAGCGGCCAGTTGACCAAGCTGATCTCCAGGACCTCCTTTCAGTTCAAGGGTACCGGCTGGTATGTCACCGACTACGCCCGCAAGCCGGAATCCCAGCCCAAGTCCGAGGGTGAATCCAAGCCTGCCGCCGAGTCCAAGCCGGGCGCGGAAGCCAAATCCGGCGCCGAGTCCAAGCCCGTTGCCGAATCCCCCGGATCCGATACCGGATCCGGCAACGGCAGCAAGTCGTCGGACTCCGGCTCCGGGAGCGAAAAGACTTCCTCCTCGCCGACCCGCTGAGCTGCTGTTTCCGAGTCGGGTATTGGGTCAGCTCTTCCAGAAATCGCGGACCGCGCCGGCCACCCGGTCCGTCTCCTCGCGCGTCAGTTCCGGGAAAATCGGCAGGGAAAGGATCTCCTCGGCCAGGGCTTCGGCATGGGGAAAGGAACCGGCCCCCTCTGCCCAACACCGGTAGGCCGGCTGGAGATGCAGCGGCAGGGGGTAGTGGATGGCGCAATCCACGCCTCTGGCCCGAAGGAACTCGGCCAGCCCGTCGCGGCGAGGAGAGCGGATGGAGTACTGGTTGTAGACGTGTCTGCCCCCCGGAGCGCGGAAAGGCGGGGTGGGCGGAAGAGGCTGCAGGGCCCGGTCGTAGGCCTCGGCGATCCGGATGCGTTTCTCGATCCAGTCCTCCAGATGAGGCAGCTTCACCCTCAGGATGGCCGCCTGCAGGGAATCCAGCCGGCTGTTGAGGCCGGGGAACTCATGCCGGTATCGGTTTTCCGCCCCGTGCAGACTGATCATGCGGCACCTTCGGGCCAGTTCGGGATCGTTGGTCAGCAACGCTCCCCCGTCGCCGCAGGCGCCCAGGTGCTTGGCGGGATAGAAGCTGAGACAGCCGATATCGCCCAGGGCCCCGACGCATCGCCCTCGACAGCGGGCTCCCACGGCCTGGGCGGCGTCCTCGATGACCCGCAGTTTTTTCTCCCGGGCAAGGTCCAGGATGGGATCCATATCGGCGGGATGTCCGAAGAGGTGAACCGGCAGGATAGCCCTTGTCCTGGAGGTGATCCTCTCCCCGATCCGGCCGGGGTCCAGGTTGAAGGTCCGCGGATCGATATCCGCAAAGACGGGGCGGGCTCCCTGCAGTACGATGGCCTCCACCGTGGCGGCGAAGGTAAAGGGAGTGGTGACGACCTCGTCGTCCGGGCCGATCCCCAAGGCCATCAGGGCGATCCGCAGGGCGTCGGTGCCCGAGGCGCATCCCACGGCAAAGCGGACCCCCAGATAACGTACCAGGTCGGCCTCGAACTCGGCCACGGCCCGGCCCATGACGAAGTCGCCATCTTCCAGAACCTGCCGGACGGCGGCCTCGATGGGCTCCCTGAGGCTCCGGTGCTGGCGTTGCAAATCCACCATCCGGATGGGCGGCATGGCTGGAATCCTTTCCGAGCCGGCCCCTGGACGCAAGCCGGTCTCCGGTTTCATCCTAGAGAGATAGGGAAGCGTTTCCAAGGGTTATTTTGCCGATTCCCCTTCCTCCCCAACCCCGCCGGAGATAACATCTGCAGGCGGCCTGGCGGAACCCGCCGGCTCCACGGGACGCACGACCAGAATGGAGGTTCCCATGTCCGCAACTTCTCCCCGACAGGCCAGTGGCTGCCCGCACCTCTCCTGGACGACCCTTCCCCGGTTTCGGAGTCTTGTCCTGGCGGCCACCGCAGCAACGGCGGTAGCCACGGGAGGATGTGGCCCGGGGGCGCTCCAGTCCGCCGACCCGGTCCGGGTGGTGAATTCCAAGGCCATAGGGAAAACCCAACTGGTTTCGGAGCGGGTTCCCATCGGCATCCCCGAGGACTACAAGCCCTGTATCGCCCGGCTGCCCGACGGGGAGCTGCTGCTGGTGGCCTTCCACGCACCCCGGAAAGGAGGAGTCCCTGAAGAGTATGCCTTCCTGTACCGCTCCGGAGACGGAGGCCGCAGTTGGTCCCGGCGCCGGAGACTGGAGGTGCTGGGACGGGAACCCTACCTGTCGGTCACCTCCGACGGCACCGTTTTCCTCAGCACCCATCTCCTGCCCCGGGCTCGCGGCAACCGGGAAGGCTACACCCAGAGCTTTCTCTACCGTTCAACCGACGGAGGAGACCGTTGGGAGGGTCAGCGCATCGGCTTCCAGGACCTGGAGGGAATGGAGGGGCCGGGTACGGTGGTGACCGGCCGCAACGTTCTGGAACTGGAGAGTGGAGAACTGGTCTTCGCGGTCGCGGGCAAGGGAGGCCACGAATTCCTCTGGAGGTCGAACGACGGCGGAACGACCTGGGACCAGTCCCTGGCCTGCCGCTTTGGAGGCGTGGACCAGAGCGCTCTGCCCTTTCCCATTCTGGGGGAGGCCTTTCTCTGGCAGGCCCCCAACGGCGACCTGCTGGCCATCTGCCGGATCACTCCCAAGTACTTTCCAGCCCTGCCGGGAACGCAAATTCCAGGCGAGACGATCGACCATTTCGAGAGAATGGTCCTCTACCGCTCTCAGGACGGCGGGCATCACTGGTCGCTGGAGGAGTTCGGCAGCACCTACGGAGAGATGTATCCCGCCCTGATGCGCTTGAGGGACAACCGCCTGCTGTTCACCTTCACAATGAGGGCAGCCGTGCCCCCCAACATCCCGCCCCTGGGCGTTCGGGCGGTGTTGGGCCGGGAAGTTGCGGAGGGCTTCCAGTTCGACTTCCGCAATGACCGCATCGTCCTGGACGCCAAGAACCCTGTCGGCATGCTCAGCGGCGGCGGGTTCGGTCCGACGGTGCAAGTGGAGGACGGCACGCTGGTCACCAGCTATTCCTACCGCACCCCCGACGAGAAGACTCACCTGGAGATCGTCCGCTGGCGGCTGCCGGAGATGGCGAAATAGGCACCATCCTCAATACCGGCCGTACTTGGCCAGGGCCTTGAGCATCGACTTGGTCTCCTTGATCAAGGGGATCATGGCGCTCTCCTTCTCATCGTATTCCCGGATCAAGGCCAGCACGTCCTCGGCCCTGTCGGCGGGTACGACCACTACGCCGTCGCTGTCCCCCACGATGTAGTCGCCCGGCCGCACCGGCACACCGGCGCAAATCACGGGTTCCTGCATGGAAACGCTCACGTAGCGCCCGACCACCGTGGCCGGACTGACCGCTCGGCTGTAGACGGGAAAGCCGATGCGTTCGATCTCCTCGACGTCCCTGGCGGCTCCGTCGATCACTGCCCCCGCCAGCCCCCGGACCGTGGCGGTGGTGGCCATGAGGTTGCCGATCCCGGAAACGTGCAGGCCATTTTCCAGGACATAGACCAGAACACTTCCCGCGGGCGCCTCGTCCAGCACCTGCAGGTGGTAGTTGGGGTACTTGCGCTTGTCGGTGGTCAGGATCGGCCTCAACAGCGCCGTCGCCGCCGGACCCACCACCTTGGCCCGGAAAATGGGCTTCATGTCGTGGGTCATGAATCCGGCCCGACCGGTAGCGGTCTCGATGGCATCCGCCAGGTTGCCGGTGCTGGCCTTCTTGAGCGCCTCGATGATCTGGGCCTGGGTGAGGCCTTCGGCCCCCGGCTGCGCGGCCGCTCCCGAAGCGGGGCCGATCCGCGACAGCAGAATGAGGACCAGGCAAAGCCCGATCGCCAGGCAAGGAAGCAGGATGGACAGGCGTTTCATGGCAACTCCTTTTCTTGGAATCAACGAACGACTCATTATATACAGAGGAAGGGACAACAATATCTGTTGAGGATGTTCCGAGGGGGTTTTAAACTAGCCCAGGTTGCGGATTGGGGAGAGATAGTATGGTTGGCGGATCGTTGGTTCGGCCACGGCGCATCCGGTCGCAGCAGCAGAGGCGGTTGCGCCCGCAATGGTTTCAGCCTCTGGGCCTGGCCGCGTCCCTCGCGGTTTTGGCGGGCGTCGTCCTGGCCGAGGAGGTGTCCGTGACCGACCTGCTTACGCAAGCCCGGAGCGCCTATCGAAGCGGGGATCACACCCGGGCCATCTCCCTGGCGACCCGAGCCGTTGAGCTAGATCCTCAAAACCCGCAGGGCTTTCATTTCCGCGGGCAGCTCTATGAAATGCAGGGACGCCACCGCCAGGCCATTGCCGACTACGATGCCGTGCTGAAGCTCAACCCCGACGTGGTGGAAGTGTACAACCGGCGAGGCAGCGAGCACTTCAAGCTGGGCCACATCGAAGCCTCCATCGCCGACTTCGACCGCGCCATCGAACTGAATCCCGGGCAGGAGCCCTACCATTGGCAGCGCGGCATCTCCTATTACTACGCCGGCCTCTTCGAGAAGGGCCGGGCTCAGTTCCAGTCCCATCAGCAGGTCAACGCCAACGACGTGGAGAACGCCGTGTGGCATTTTCTCTGCGGCGCCCGCCTGGTGGGGGTGACGCAGGCCCGGCAGTCCCTCCTTGATATCGAAGGCGATCGGCGGGTGCCCATGATGGAGATCTATCGATTGTTCAGGGGAGAGGGAACCATCGATGAAGTCATGCGGGCGGCCCGGGGCGGAGACGGCGACCCCGCGGTTCGCAACCGGCAGCTCTTCTACGCCCACCTCTACCTGGGGTTGTACCATGAAGCCCTGGGAGACGAGACCGAGGCCCGTCGACACCTGGTCCTGGCCGCGGACCGTTATCCCGTCAACCACTACATGGGGGATGTGGCGCGAGTCCACGCCGACAGACTGAGACAGCAGTGAAACCGCCCGGGAATCGGGTGGCATTGGAAGCCGGGCGATTCCCGCAAACATGGAGGTGTGAAATGGCCAAAGGCATCAGCCGCAGACATCTGTTGCAGGGGAGCGCCGCCCTGGCCGGGTGGGCCGCCACGGCGGTTCCCACCCTGGGACTGCCTCCCCTGGAGGCGGAGGAGACGGTGGTCCCCTTCACCGATTTCCCGGACGATTTCAATCCCAATCCCCGTCCCGGAGTTCGCTACCTGGACACCCGCAAGATCGACAGCTTCCTGACCCCGGCCAACCGGTTCTTCACCGTCCAGCACTACGGCCAGCCGACAGTGGACCCGGCCGGCTACCGGCTCCGCATCGACGGGCTGGTGGACTCCCCCCGGGAACTGACCCTGGATGAGTTGAGGCAGCGGCCGCGTTCCACCCACACGTCGGGGTTCGAGTGCTCCGGGAACAGTCCCCGCAGAATCAATGGGCTGGCCGGCAACGCTCGCTGGGTCGGGGTCAGCCTGAGCAGCCTCCTCAAGGAGGCGGGTATCAGGCCCTACGCCCGCGAGGTCGTGTTCTGGGGGGCGGACAGGGGGACCGAGGAGGTCTATCACGGCGGAACCACGGTCACCGTGGAGCAATCCTTCGGAAGAAGCCTGGCCCTGGCGGACGCCATGAAGTCGGAAGTGCTGGTGGCCTACGAGATGAACGGCGAGCCGCTCTCCCTCTATCAGGGCGCGCCGGCCCGCCTGATCGTGCCCGGCTGGTACGGAGTGGCCAACGTCAAGTGGCTGACCCACATCCACGTGCAGGACCGCCGCTTCATGGGAAAGTACATGGCCCGCGAGTATGTCACCCTGCGCGGCATGCCTGACGGGGAAGGCACCATCTGGAACGAAACCTCGGTCAGCCGCATGCGACTGAAGTCCATGGTGGCCCGGGTGACCCGCAGCGGCTCCCGCTGCAGGATCCTGGGGTTCGCGCTGAACGACGGCACGCCCCTGAAGGCCGTCGAGGTCAAAATCGACGGGGGCTCCTGGAGACCGGCCGTCATCGACCGGCGTTCCACTGCCTATTCCTGGAAGCTCTTTACCTGCCTCTGGGAAGATGCCACCCCGGGAACCCACACCATCGTGTCGCGGGCCATCGACGCCTACGGCAGGGTTCAGCCCGAAGCCGGAGATCTGGAGCTGAAGAAGACCTACTGGGAGGACAACTCCCAGTTCGTGCGGACCGTGAAGATTTCCTGAGTTGACCTGAAACAAACGCGGGTGAACCACAAGGGCCAAAAAAAGAAATCCACGAAGACCCACGAAGAACGACGAAGGGCCACGAAGAAAATCGGCAAGAGGTTTATCCCTATTC
>JAPPFQ010000756.1 GCA_028875135.1 Acidobacteriota bacterium | reverse complement strand
AACCAGTGCCGTCCCCACCGTTCGCCATAGTGCGGGCTGGCGAGCAGCCGGTCAACGAGCTGGCGAAAGGGTTCCGCGGAGGAATCCCGAACGAACGCCTCGACTTCGTCGGGTGCAGGCGGCAAACCGATCAGGTCGAAGTAGGCGCGGCGAATCAGCCTCGGCCGATCGGCCTCCCGTGTAGGGCGAAACTGCTTCTCGTGCAGCTTGGCGAGGACGAAACGATCGATCGGCGAGTCCGTCCAGGCGGACTCTTCCGGACTAGCCGCCGACACCTGAGGCGGATCGACAGGACGCAGGGGGCGGTAGGCCCAGTGGAGACGTCCTGATTCGAGATCCATCTTCGCCGTATCAACCGACTGCGCATCTCTCGGATCGGGCGCACCGAGGGCCACCCACTGGACGAAATCGGCGATGACCTCGTCGGGCAACTTGCCGCCGGGCGGCATCTGCAGGTTGGGGTTGGTGTACTCGAGGGCCTCGATCAGCATCGACTGATCGGGTCGCCCCGCCACCACGACGGAGCCCCGCGACCCGCCCCGCTGGACACCCTCCCGGGTGTCGAGCTGCAGCTTCCCCATCAGCATGCCCCTGCGGACGGCCTCCGCCGAGTGACACTGATAGCAGCGCTCCGCCAGCACGGGACGAATCTTCTCCTCAAAGAAGTCGATAGGGTCTCGACCGGCTTCCCCGGGGGCTCCGAGCAGGCTGAGGGCGATTACGAATATGATCACGCGACTACCTTGCCTTGTGTACTTGAGATCCTATTCGGATTGTGGAAAGAAATCCACCAGGCGAGTCGCCTCAAAAAAAGTGCCCGAAAGAGAATTGTAGCGTCACGAAAATAGGTACCCGAAAGGAGAGAGCGTTGAGTCTTGAAGAATGGTGGAGGCGGCGGATTTCCAACCACCGAGTCAAGTCACTTTATATCAACACCTTCCGCCTTATTCTCGGAACCATCATCCCATCTTGTCCCACATTTTCAGACCACCCGCCGCCACTGCTTGAACCCCGCCAACAGGACCGCCAGCGCCCCAGCCTCAGCCGGAGGTTTCTGGACTAGAGCTACCCGTTAGGCTTACCCTTGGTCCATTTCAGCCGTTTGCCAGTTTCGGCGTCACGGGCTCCTTTCAGATTGGGCGGACGAGCAGGATGAGCGCGAGCAAAATCAAGCTCATGTTGGGTGAGACCTTTCGCCTTGTAGAGGACAGTGTTGGTCAGGTCTGCGTTGTCCAAAACCCAGTGGGTCAGATTTCCGAGCGCCAGTTGTGCATTGGAAAGATCCGCACCACACAGGTCTAATTCCACCCCTTCTTTTTTCTCAAGCTCAATGCCAGCCTTGCTGCGAAATGCGATGATCCAAAGGGCGACCTGAACATCTTCGCGGATCGTCTTAACAGTCGGCTTCCCATCGGTCTCTTTTTCATCCTTTGCTGGTGTTGGATTGCGAACGAAGGCGCAGAGCACACGCATGATTTGGAGGTGGAACGGCCCTGGTTCTTCATCGGCAACACGTCGAAGCACGTACATACCACCTAAGCGAACCGCGAGAACCGGGCTGCCGAGCATCTCTGCGCTCCTCTGGTAACGTTCGTTCGTAATACCGCGCTGCGCTATTACACTGCGCCGGTAAGCAACCAATATCGCAATTCCACCGCCGACCAAAAGGCCAATATTGCGGAGGGTTGTGGACCCACTCTCCGGTCCGGTCGGTGTCTGCCTGAGCCAACACCCGAACGACGATACGATCCAAAGCCAATCCCAACCGCTCAACCATATGGTTCCCAAAAGCGCAACCAGTAGAGCAACAAGAGTGACGATGAGCCTTTTCTGGACGATCCGACCCCAGAAGGGGAGCAGCCAACTCGGCAGATTCATTGAACTCCTTTCATACCAAGCGCTTCCCCACAGGCGACCCTGCGGTCTCTGAAAGAAAGTATAGCTTGGTCAATGGGGGCTTCGGTCCCCCTTTTTCTGTCTGTTTCCAATTCTGGGGCAGACTTCTCCCTGGAGGTTGGCGACATTGGCCACGCAGATCATCATCCTGACGACCGACCCTGTGGATGTGTTCGAGGAGGCCGGTTTGGGAACCGGAGGCTTTGGGACTGCGAGGACGCCAGGCATGGTCTACCGCGCACACAACGTGGGACAGGCTACGGTGAGATGCGCCACCGCTCCGACGAAGCCGACAGACCCTACCATCGGGTTCAGGTTGGGAGCTGGAGCGGAAAAGGACTTGATGGTTGACAACGATCCGACCTGGGCATGGGTAGGTTCCGGGAACGGACGCCTTGCAATGGAGGTTTGAGCATGACCCTTTCACAGAGACTGAGCGTGGAGGCCAGCCAGTTGAGAGGCAAGCTGAACACCCTGGCTGGTATCAACGAACCGTACGACGAATAGCGCGCCGAACTGGACAGCTTGACGGCTACCTATCAGGACGTGGAGCGGTGGTATCGCGCGGCGCTTCTGTCCGAATCCGAGCTTGAGAAGAAGGCCCTGGAGAACGAGCCGGAAGCCGAGATGCGGGAAAGAATCGAATTGAGATCCCGGTGCCTGCTCACCAACTACCTCACGGCTTCTGCTCAGGGCCGTATGGTGGACGGCGCTGAAGAAGAACTTCAGCAAGCCGCAGGCGCGAGTCAAATTCCGATTGAACTGTTCGACGTTCCGGAGCCGCAACGCGAGACCCGCGCGGATGTCACCACGGGAGCGACGGCGACGGGAACCGGCGTGAACCTCCAGAGCTGGTCGGAGGCGGACAGGCCAGATCAGGAGGGCGCTGGTCGGTAGTTCGCGGCCGAAGTCAGCAAAGAGTAGGGGATGGGTGGATCCTGGGCAGTGAGACCTTCGTGGACATGGTGCTACGGGAGGCGGAAGAGCGAATACGCCGACAAATGACGGTGCGACGAAACCAGTGTGATATAGCCGAGGTAACAGAACGGGTCTGTCGCCAGGCTGGTGTCAGCGTACGGGAACTGTGGGCCGGTGGTCGGCGAAATTCGGTGTCGAAGATTCGAGCCTTGCTGGCACAGTAGTTAGTGGCAGAGTTCGGGATGCCCCTAGCGGAAGTTGCTCGCCATCTAGGGGTCCCCCTCTCCGCGATTGCTAAGAGCTTGCAGAAACGCCAGACAGCGTAATTCCACTAATTCAACAACGTCCCCCTGAGACCAAGGCCATCAAGGGATCGTGGCGTAGCTGGCCATGGTCGATGAGGTCTTCGTAGCCTTGGGCAATGCCGAGGATGCGCTGGGCGATGAGGGTGCGCAGGCTGTAGCGGATCCGCTTGGGGTCGCGGTGATCGGTGAAGCAGTCGGCCACTTGGTCAGAAACAGACAGGTGCCGATCCACCCGGGGCAACAGCAGCAGGCCGGCATCGGAAGTGATGGGACCGCCGTCGAAATCGGCCACCACGTGGCGGCTTAGGTGGGGTTCAAACTCCAGGGGTTTGGTGTTACACTGAGTCGGCATTGGTTCTCCTCAAAGAATCTGGTTAACTCCTTTCTCAAGAGTATTTTACCAGATTCCGAGAACCGATGCCTCCTACCTCTGGTGAGAAATGGGGCTTCACAAAAGGGGGTATTTTAGCAGCGGCTCAGCGGTCGATCAGGAAGTTGGGGACAAAGGATCGGACGAAGGCGAGTTTGTCGGGATGGCCCAGGTGGTGAGCAGCGGTGGCGACCAGCAGGACGGAGATGTGGGCGATGGTGCAATGGTTGCGGATGGCGGCAAGACCGCGCACGGTGGGTTGCTGCATGACCAGGGCGAGGAGGCGGGAGAAGAGGCGTTCGACGCTGGTGCGTTTCTTGTAGTGGGTGAGGAAGTCTGAGGAAGAGGAATCGATTTGGCTGCGCCAGGAGGGATGGAGGCGGAGCAAGTAGTTGCAGCCTTTCTGAGAAAAGAACTTGGGGTGGTTGGCAGGACAGATGAGGTAACGCTGAAGGGTCTGCTTGCGGTAGTAGAGGGGACAGGAGAATTGCTTGTAGGTGATGCCGGTCTTTTTGGGGGTCATGCGGCCTCTGGGGGCCATTTCCAAATTGGCAGGGCAGATGACGTTTTGTCCTTGGACTCGGAAACTGGGGTCGGGTTGGTAGCGGGCATTGGGTGCGATGACGGGTTGAGCGCCGAGCTGTTGGATGATAAAGGCGAGGATCTTCTCAGTGCCGTAGGCAGAGTCGGCACAGACGAGGCGCAGGGGTAAGGAGAGCTGCTGGTTGCAGGCCGCCAACAGGGGGATGGCGAAACGGTTTTCGTGTTGATTGGCAGGATGGGTCTGTTCGAGCAGTGGCAGTTCGCTGTGAAAATCGACGGCGACATGGTTTCGGTAGCCCCAGAAGTCGGCGATGTTTCGGGTGGGGCTGGCATAGGAGCGATAGACGCCGAGGCGGGCCTGGGGGTCGTTGGTGGGAAAGCGTTCTTTGTTGAAGCGGTCCTTGACGGAGGTTTTCAGGTTGTTCTGGCGAACGGGGGCGGGGACGGGACAACTGTCGAGGGCGACGATCTCTCCGCTGATGGCTCCAGTCTGAAGGAGCCGACCCACCAAGGCCATACGCAGGCGCTGCAGGGTTGCATTGGGGGTGGTCCGCATCCAGGCGGAAAACCGCTCGAGGCTGGGCAAGGGTCTGAGCGGGTCGAAACCCACCGCTTCGACCAAAGAAGGATTCTCGGCCAGAGCGAAGGTCAGATCGGAAAGGGTGGGCAAGCGACGCAGACAACGGTAGACCAAGCAGCGAAGCAGGGCGTTGGGGTCGGTGCGGGGGCGCCCTCGTCCAGCAGTGAAGGGCAAGCGGGGAAGGCAGTCAAACAGCTTCTGGTAGGCGATGCGAGGTGGCAAGTGTTCGCCATGCAACAGTGGTGGCTGTTTCATGAGTCGTCTCCGCTGAATTTTGTGAAAGTCTGCAGTGCTGGGAGGCCAAGCAGGGAAGGTCTGGAACCAAGTTAGGGATCCAAAGTATCAGACTTGCAGAGACTTATGACGATTCAGGCGGAGGGTTTCACGAAAAGCAAAAACTCCTAACCCGGCCTTTTTGAGGGTCAAAAAAGCAGGTCGATCGCTCCCGTGGCTGCCTCTAAGTTATTGAAAACAAGCTACTTAAGGTGGGTTAGGATTGGACTCTTTGGCGAGGCTCTAACTCGTTGATAATAAAGAGGTTAGAGTTTTGTGAAACCCAATGAGAAATGCGGGCTAGAGTGTTGTAAAATCCACTTACTAACTATAAGAAAGTCGAACACTTATGCCGCAGTCCGAACGCATCAATAAAGCACGAAGTCAACTAGAATTGGCCGAGAGTCAGTTAGATGAAGCCTGCTCAGCATCGTGGGATCCGACTGATCCGGCAGATTGCGTCAGCAAGACTTTCTATGCGCTTGAGAATGCTGTCGTTGCAGCGGCAATTGCGCTAGATATGCCGTGGCAGAAGAATCACATGGCAAAAGCAGATCTCGCGAAAGAGCTTTTTGAAAAAGGCAAGGTCTCAATGAACATACGCGACAGACTAATCGATCTGAATGCCTTGCGTAAGGATATCTCGTATAGCGTCCCTGGACCGATGTTGGCAAACGTAGACCTTGAAAAACTAGTTACGGAGTTGGAGGAGTACTTGACTCAGGTTGAATCGTTGCTCCACAGCGTTGAGGAAGCGGGTTGACTCCAGAACAGAACGCCGCGATTCATGGATGCATCGAGGCGGTAACGGCGTCTAACCCGAGAGTCGAATTCGCCGCCGTCCTTGTCGGATCAGTTGCTCGCGGAACCTCGACCGAACGAAGTGACATCGACATTTTGTTCGTCTCGGAACACAGGCTGCGGCGACCGCGATGCGCTGCTCAGGTCCATGCCCAATTGTTCGTAACAGACGAACTCCACCGGAAGTTGCGTAGCGGCGACGACTTGCCGTCATGGTGCATCCGCTTCGGGGTGCCAATTGTTGACCCTGGTATTTGGCAAAAGATAACTGGATGTCCGGAAGCGGCGCAATGGCCGGACTGGAAACTAAAGATCACACACGCCACGCGGCGGTTAATCCTCGCTTCCGACCTGCTAAGAGTCGGTGACCTAAGTGCGGCGAGTGAGGAAACTTTATACGCCCTGACGCACACTGCGCGGGCGATGCTACTGCGAACAGACGTGTTTCCCCTTTCACGGCCCGAGATGGTCGAACAGGTCGCAACGGCTGGTTACCCGTCACTCGCGAAGCTTCTGCAGCAGTTGCTGGCCGCAGAACAGGACCGCAGGGGTTTG
>JAPPFQ010000161.1 GCA_028875135.1 Acidobacteriota bacterium | reverse complement strand
CTGTTACGGTAGTGTTGAGCAAGGTCGTCGATTTGCCGGTCCGTGGTCTCGAGCAGGCTGCGAAAGGCCTCCGATCGCGCCGACAACGGCGTGCCGCCGCTTTCGGAGAAGGTGAGCTGGCTGAAATAGACTTGGGAGGGCCCACCGTTCCGCCCCCGCTTGGCGGCAAGTCGGGACAGTCCCTGCACTTCTTCGGCCAGCAGCTCCAGCGAGGAGAGTCGCTTTCCGACCCGCTGCAGCGTCTGCCTCAGATCTTGATTTTCCTGCTTGAAATGGCGGAGTTCGCTGCGAAGCCGCTCATTGTCCAGCAATTGCTAGGTGTTGCGGGCGACATCCAGAGCCCCGGTCGTCAGCGCCAGCAGACCGAAGGAACTGAGTATAGCCGCAAGGGCTACCAGTCCCCGGTTGCGGATTGGCCGGCGACCTTCATTGGGTTGGTTGGGGTATGACTTCACGCGATTCTCTGAAGTGAGGGAGGAAACGGCAAACTCGGGTGCCGGATTCCTGCTGGCGAACCGCAGTCGCGAGCACTATAGCAAAGCGGATTGCACCGGGTCAAAGAAACTTTTCGTGCCTCCCGAGACTTACCTTGCGCTCCTCCCGCATTGCATTTGACAGGTTCCGTCGGCATTCCATAGGATAGTCCGGTTTCAGGAATCGATCCCAACCGGCAACCCGGGGAAGCCAGAATGCCCGAATCGGTCTCATCGCGGCTCCAGGTGGATTTTCCGGCGGTCCAGACCCGGCTCAACGCCGAGGAAGAGGCCGTGGTCATGGAGACGATCCGCAACAGCCCCACCTGGAGCCAGGGAGAGCAGCAGAGAGCCTTCGAAGAGGAATTTACCCGCTACGTCGGCTGTGCCGAAAGCCTGGCCGTGAGCAGTTGCACCTCGGCCCTGGAGATGGCTGCCGCCCTGTGCGGACTGTCCCCGGAGGACGAGGTCGTTCTTCCCGCACACACCTTCGTGTCCAGCGCCGTTCCCTTCGCCCGCACGGGAGCCCGGCTGGTGTTCGCCGATATCGATCCGGCCACCCGGCTGCTGTCGGCCGAGCATGTCGAGCCCTGCCTGACCGGACGGACCAGGGCGATCGTGGTGGTCCACCTCTACGGTTTGCCTGTCGACATGGACCCGATTCTACGCCTGGCCCGGGAGCACGGCCTCAAGGTGGTGGAAGACGTGGCCCAGGCCCCGGGCGCGATCTACAAGGGGCGCAGGACGGGGTCCATGGGGGATTTTGCCGCCTTCAGCTTCCACAACCAGAAGAATATCTCCACCCTGGGGGAGGGGGGCATGCTCACCGTCAGCGATCCGGCCGACGGAGAGCGGGCCAGGAAACTCCGCTGGATGGGCAACTGGCCCTTTCCCGGAGACCGGGAGCGTTACTGGGTGCCGGCCATGGGTAACCTGGTGAGCGGCATGAAGGGAGTCTGGCCCTTCAACTTCTGTCTCAGCGAGGTCCAGTGCGCCGTGGGACGGCGGTTGCTCCGGCGTCTGGATGCGATCAATGCCCGCAGGCGGGTCCAGGCAGACCTGATTCGCACGGCCTTGGCCGATGTCCCCGAGCTCTCCTTCCAGAGGGTGCCGGACGGCCACCTGCATGCCTACCATTTGCTGGTGGCCCACTTCGACAGTTCCCGAACGCGGGGAACGCGGGACGACCTCATCCAATTGCTGCATCGGGACTACGGGATCAAGTGCATTGTCCAGTACTGGCCCCTTTATCGCTCCGAGCTCTTCCGGTCCTTCGGCTATGGAAACATCCGCCTGCCCAACACCGACGCCTTTTTCGACAACATGATCAGCTTTCCCTTCTGGTCGGATATGCCTGAGGAGATCTTGCGCCATATGGCCGACAGCGTTCGCTCGGCCGTTCAACGGCTGCGGACCGGCTAGCCCGGCAGCATCGGCATGCCTGCCGACCTGCAGGTCCGCAAATTGCCGCCCCGGGGCGGGCGGCGCACTTCCTGCCCCAAACAGCCTCCCCGGGACGGGCCGGGGAGATTCGAGGAAATCGACATGTCTCGTAGAACGGTTTACTTCAACGGAAAGTTTGTCAGCGAGCAGGAGGCACGGGTCTCGATTTTCGATTCGGCCCTCATGTTCGGGGACATGGTGTTCGACATGACCCGAACCTACGGACAAAAGCCCTTCAGGCTCAAGGAGCACCTGGAGCGCATTTACGCCGGGCTCAAGTACCTGGAGATCGATTGCGGCCTGACCATCGAGGAGATGGAACAGGCCACCCTGGAGACCCTGGAAAGGAACCTGGCCGTGGTGGACGGGGCCGATGTCCAGATCATGCACAACGTGTCCCGAGGGCCGCTCCCCGTGTACAAGAGCGTGTTCGGAGGCGCGGTGGAACCCACCGTCTCCATCAACTGCTGGCCCCTGTGGTGGCACCTGGCCGGCAACGGCCGCCTCTACCGCTCGGGGGGCCACTCGGTGATCGTCCCCCAGAGATCGGTGCCCGCCTACCTGATCGATCCCAAGGTCAAGAACAGAAGCCGCCTTCACTACCAGATGGCCAACCTGCAGGCCCACAGGGTGGACCCCCAAGCTATGCCCCTGTTGACCGACGATCAGGGCTTCATCACCGAAGGCAGCGGCTCCAACTTCTTCATCGTGCGCCAGGGCCGGGTGCTCACCGCCAAGAGCCACAATATCCTGGTGGGGGTGTCGCGCAACGCCGTCCTGGACCTGCTGACCGCCATGTCGGTGCCCTGGTCGGAGGAAGATTTCGGGGCCTACGAAGTTGTCAACGCCGACGAGGCCTTTCACACCGCCACCACCTTCGCCGTCATGCCCTGCACCCGCATCAACGGAATGCCGGTGGGTGACGGGAAGCCGGGCCGGCTCACCCAAAAGCTCATTGCGGCCTTCAGCGAGACGGTCGGCGTGGACATCGTGGCTCAAGCCGACGAATACGCCGCAAGAGTCAAGGAGATGGAGGGTTCCGGCTAAGTCGACGTCCCGGACTTACCCTCCCGCTTGCGGCATCCTTCTGCCAGGGGTGCAAAGGAGCAGTGTTCCATGGCAATGAGCGTTTTGGATCTGACGCCTGCGCCCACCCGCCCGGTGAAGACCCGGTTCCGCCGTATCGTCACGCCCATTCCCGTCCCCCAATCGATTGACCTGATCCGGCGCCTGCGGGAAGTGGAGCCGCGGTCCATGGCCGGCATGGTGCCCATTGTCTGGCATCAGGCCCAGGGGTTCCAGGTGCGCGACCCCTACGGCAACCAGTGGATCGACTTGAGCAGCGGCATCGTGATGGCCAACAGCGGCCATGCCCATCCCCGCGTCCTGGAAGCCATCCGGGGGCAGACGGACTCGCCGCTGCTTTTCACCTATGCCTATCCGGGAGAGGTCCGGCAGCGGCTGCTGGAGCGGTTGGTCAGGCTGGCGCCTCCCGGGCTGGACAAGGCCATCCTGTTTTCATCGGGAACCGAAGCCAACGAGTGCGCCATCACGCTGATGCGGCGGCACGGCCAGCAGATCTCGCCCCGCAAGGCGGCAATTCTGTCTCTGGAGGGGAACTACCATGGGCGGACGCTGGCGGCCAAGGCGGCCAGCTGGGGACCAGACCGGGTGGATGGCATCCCTCGGGATCGGCTGGGCCACTTTCTGCTTCCCACTCCCGGAGAAAACGGATTCGCCGCCGATCTGCAGTCCCGCGGCCTCGACCCCGGAGACGTTGCCGGCATCCTCCTGGAGTCCATTCCCGGCGTCACCACCGCCTGCCATTCCCTGGAATACATGCGGGAGTTGAGGGAGTGGGCAACCCGCCACGGGGTGCTGATCGCCGTGGACGAGATCCAGTGCGGCATAGGGCGGACGGGGAAGATGTTCGCCATCGAACATTACGGAGTTGCTCCCGACCTGATTACCTGCGGCAAGGGGCTGAGCTCCAGCCTGCCGGTTTCGGCCGTGATCGGGGCCGGGGAGGTGATGGACCTGGCTCCCCCGGGGGAAATGTCCAGCACTTTCGGCGGCAACCCGATCTGCGCGGCGGCCGCCGAGGCCAACCTGGAATTGATGGAGGAAGAAGGGCTGGTGGACCGGGCGGCGGAGCTGGGAGAACTGCTGGAACAGTGGCTGGCGCCGGTCGCGCGGAGGCATCCTCGATCGATCGGCCAGGTCAACGGCAAGGGATTGTTCTATTCCATCCACCTGAGGAATCCGGACACAGGGCAGCCCGGGGTGGAGATGGCGGATCGGGTGGCCCTGGAGTGCGTCCGCCGGGGTGTCCTGCTGTTCGTAACGGGGCGGGGCTTCCTCAAGATCGTGCCTCCGCTGACGATTGACCGGGAGGCTTTGAAGGAGGCCGTGGAGGTGGTGACGGCGGTCCTGGATACGGAGTTGACTGCATGACACGGCCATTGACGGTGGACCTGGAGGGACGCACCGCCCTGGTGACCGGCGGCGGCACGGGGATCGGCCGGGCCATCTCGGTGGGGTTGGCCCGCTGCGGCGCCCGGGTGGTGGTGAACTATTCCCGGAGCGCCGCCGAGGCGGAGGCCACCGTGGCCGAAATTGCGGCCCGGGGAGGGCAGGCCCTGCCCCTTCGCGCCGACGTGACCGACGAGGACCAGGTCAGGCAGGCTGTCGCGACCGCGGTGCGGACCTACGGCGGGCTGGACATCCTCATGGCAAACGCCGGGGGGCCGACCGAGAGCTGCCCCACCGAGGACCTGTCCAGCCAGGACTGGGATGCGGGGTTGAACCTGAATTGCAAGTCGGTCTTCCTGTGCGTCAAGCACGCCGCCCCCCACCTGCCGGACGGCCGGGGACGGATCCTCATGACCTCCTCGATCAGCGGCCGCAGCGGCGGCGGTCCCGGAACCATCACCTATACGGCCGCCAAGGGAGCTCTGAACAACCTGGTGCGGGGATGGGCCAAGGAGTATGCTCCGCGCGGCATTACCGTCAACGCCGTCGCTCCGGGCGTCATCTGGACCCGCATCCACCAGCAGCGGACACCGCCGGAGGTCTACCGGGGCCTGATCCAGCGCATCCCCCTGGGCCGCGACGGCCAGCCCGAGGATTGCGTGGGGGCGGCCCTCTTTCTGGCCAGCGCGGACGCTTCCTTCATCACCGGACAAATCCTGGAAGTCAACGGCGGGATGCTGATGCCGTAGCGGGGGCTTTCTCACCGGGGGCAGCATTATTGAGTAGAGTGCTGCTGGTGGGTCGTGCTCAATGCCATTTTGGAGAGGCCGCGCGTTTCGAAAGGGTGTACCTGATTCGCCGCCTTCGCGGCTGCGCCAGCGCGAAGTCCATACGACCCCGGGCTACCGCCCGGGGCTACCCTGAGCCGCAGCTACGCAGCTCTATAAGGATGGCCCGTAGGTGGCGTCTCCGTGGTCTACCTACTCCAACCGCAGCTTCGCAGCTCTCACCGAACCCATAACGCTGCAAGGGGAAACGTGCTTGTCTTATTCGAATAGTAGGCCGGGCGGCAGCCCGGCCACCTTCAACTAACCACTAATCACTATCCACTAACCACTGCCTTTACTCCACCAGGGCGTCGAACAGCTCGGGGCGTCTCTGGCGCAGGGTGTAGTTGGGTTGGCTGCGAGCTTCCCAGAGCTTCTCCGGCAGCAGATCGGCCACCACCATCTCCTCCTCGATCTTCTCGAACGAAGTCCGGGCAGTGACCTCACCCAGCGGGTCTACCACGATGCAGCCGCCGGCGTGGTTGGGTTGATTGGGGCTGTCCTTGGGGTAGGTGTCGACGATTCCGGCTCGTCCGGCCTGATTGCAGAGCACGGTGTAGCAACTGTTTTCGTAGGCTCGGGCCGAAGCGATCATGTGAAAGTAGCGGCCCGAATAGGCGGCCGCCTCTCTCTCGGATTCCGGATCGTCGGTCCACGTCTTCAGCCGGGCGGCGTGGGGCATCAGCAGCACGTCGGCCCCCTTCAGGGCCAGGATTCGGGGAACCTCGGGCAGGGAGTTGTCGTAGCAGATGATCGTCCCCACCCGGCACTTGCCGATGTCGAAGACGAGCATCTCCGAGCCGCCCTCGTAGTGAATGACTTCGTCGCGGGAGAGGTGAATCTTTCTCTGGGCCCCGATGTAGCCCTTCGGGCCCACCAGCACCTGGGTGTTGTAGACGATATCACGCTCTTTTTCGCTGAGGCCCACGCTGAGGTACAGATCCAGGGCCTGAGCCAGCAGGCACAGGTGTTCAACGCTGGGCCCCTCGGGCACGGCCTCGGCCGCGTACCAGGTATTGGGATCGTTGTGGCCGTGCACCACCAACTCGGGGAACAGGAC
>JAPPFQ010000297.1 GCA_028875135.1 Acidobacteriota bacterium | reverse complement strand
CGTCCCAGGCGCCGCTCAAACTCCTGCCGGCTGCAATCGGCAAAAAATCCGCTTCGCTTCTGGCGGGTAACCTTCAGGTTGCAGGGCATGGGTCCTTCCGGGAAACAGGATGCAGGGGAGGGCGCTGGAAGGGCTGGACCGCCTGAGGCAATCGCGATCTCAAGTCATGTTCCGGGTTACCAGCAGGGCAACCGGCCCCGAAAGACGATGGGCCTTTTCGACCCAGGCGTTGACCTTGGGAACGTCCTGCTCGTCGTGGAGGTAGTCGAAGGGCAGGCCCCAGGCGTGCAACGTAGGCTCGGTGAGCAACGCCGCCGAATCCACGTCGGGACGGCTCAACAGATGCGGGTCGAGCTTGTCGGGTCGCGGCCCGACGCGTTCCAGCCTGGCATAACCCCGGAAGGTGATCAGGCAGAGAAGCGGGACCCTCATCCTCTGAACCGTGCCGCGAAAGCTGTCCCCGCTCTCCAGCAAGCCGGTGTTCTGAATCAGGACGGCCGGGGCTCGGCCTCCCATCCAGAGGCCGGCGGCCATGGCGAAGGCCTCCCCTTCGCGGGTGACCAGGCGGATGACCGGTTCCCCGCCATCCTTCAGCAGGGAGAACAGGGCCGCCGAGCTGTTGTCGGGAAGTCCCACCAGGTCGGTGATTCCCGCCCTGCAAAGCGCCTCGACAATGGACCGGGCCTTGGCCATGGCGCTATCTCAAAGCCAGGTCGAAGCAGGCCATTTCCTCGGAATTCCGGACCAGCAACAGTCCTTCGGAGATGGCAGGGTGATTCCAGGTCCTGCCTCGAATCGCGGAGAAGCGGGCCAACTCCTGCTGCCGCTCGGGATCGGCCTTGACCAGCACCAGGTCGCCCGACTCGGTCAGGACGATCAGGTGGTCCCCGGCCAACAGAAGTTGTCCATGTCCGTAGCGCCCACCCTTCCACTTGAGCTCGCCGGTCTCGGCCCGGATGCAGGCCAGGATGCCTTCGTCCAGCCCGTAGATGAATCCGTCCTTCAGCACCGAGCAGGTGAACTTGTTCTTCATGCGGCGATTCTGCCACAGGGCGCTGGCCTCAAAACCTGCGGGCGTCCGTTGCACCTGCACCACCGCCGCGCCGTGGCCGTAGCCTGCAGAGATGAACACCCGATCCTGTCCCAACAGAATCGGTTGGGCGACGTTGACGTCATAGTCGGTGATCCAGGGGAATTCCCAAAGTAGAGATCCATCCTCGCCCGAGAGCCCCATCATTCGCCTGGCGCTCACGATCAGAAGCTGGGGTTGTCCGGCCAGGGTGACCCACATGGGCGAGGTGTAGGCCTGCTTGTCGCTCAGCGATTTCCACAAGGCATTCCCCGTCTCCTTGTGGTAGGCCGCCACCGATCTCCCACGGGAACCTCCCGGCAGCACAATGACCTTCTCTTCCACGATCAGGGGCGAGGCCGACATGCCCCAGGTCAGGTTCCTGGCCCGGCTGTCCTTCAGAATGTTTCGAGACCAGATCAAACGGCCCTTGGAGGCGTCCAGGCAATGCAGCTCTCCGGTGGCGCCCAGCGCATAGATACGGCCTTCGTGCCAGGTGGGAGTAGCCCGGGGCCCGTCCCCGCCCAGGGACTCGTCGAAGAAGGCCTCCCAGGAATGGGTCCAGATCTCGTCTCCCGTCCGTATATCGTAAGCCGCCACCACTTCCCGGGCGTCGCGCTGCTCGATGGTGAAGGCCCGACCCTCGGCCAGCGCCAGGGAGGCGTATCCGCCGCCGACCGTCCGACGCCAGAGGGGCTTCAATCCCTGTTCGGGCCAACGGATGAGGATGGGAGTTCCCCGATAGCGGCCGTCACGCCTCGGCCCTCTGAAATCGGTCCATGCCTCGGCTGTAGACGGGGCCGCCGATGCGGTCCCCGCAATGCCGGCAATGGAGGGAGTCAAAGCCCCCCCGGATGGACTCGTCTCACTCCCTCTCCAAAGCGGGAGGACCACCAGGGGAGTCAGCACCCCGCACGCCAGACCCCGCATCAGGCTAGAACGCATCCAGGCTCTCAGGATCATGTCGCCTCCTCCTGTCCTGTCTCACGGCCGCTGCCCCAGGTTGCCCTGAAGATATCCCATAGAATCCGTCAGGCCAACCGGAAATAGCCGGTTGTCCTGATGCCCAGAACTTCAAGCCAGCCGTTTCCCGAATAAATCCTGTGCATCCTGTGCATCGATGTGAATCAAATTTCTGCCAGCGCTCGACTTTGTACCGGTATCCAGCCACCAAGCGCAGGCGGTTGTTTCAGCTCACCGTCTCGGCGATCACAAGCCAGGCAAAAATCGGCTTCAGTCGGAAACGATTGTAATAAACTGGCCGGACTGCCTCCGGATGGATAAAGAAAGGCCCGATCATGAACCCGACAGCTCGGATGTCTCCGCTCTTCTGGATCCTGCTGCTGGCCCTGGGAAGCCTGGCCCCCACCGGCTGTTCCCGCCACCCTCAACCCCCCGGGGCAGCACGTCAAGCAGCGCCCCGGCCCGGTGGAACCTATTCCGCCGCCAGGCAGGGCGGCGGCTACATGCATAACTATTATCTCCCGCCGGCTCCTTCGGCCACGCCCTGGGCTCCTGCCTGGTCTCCGGACGGCAAGCAGATCGCCTTCAGTCTCAGCGGCTCCATCTGGCGGATCGATCTGGCCAACTCGGAAGCTTTCGAACTGACCTACGATGGACACTACCACTCCTCTCCCGATTGGTCCCCCGACGGCAGGTGGATCGTCTACACCGCCGACCACGGGGGACGCACCATTCAGCTTCAAATCCTGAACCTGGAAACGGGACAGTCCCACGCCCTGACCGACGACGCCCACCTCTACGCCGATCCCGTCTTTTCCCCCGACGGGGACCGCTTGGCCTACGTTTCCACCGAACCCAGCGGGTACTTCAACATCTACGTGCGCCCCATCCGGGAGGGGCGCTGGGACGGACCGGCCACCGCCCTCACCCGGGACCACTCCTACGGGAAAAACCGCCTCTACTTCGGGGAATGGGACATGCACATTCAACCCGCCTGGACCCCGGACGGGCAAGAGCTGCTCTTTCTTTCCAACCGGGGCGTCCCGCTGGGATCGGGGCACGTGTGGCGCATGCCGGCTCGGGGCCCGGGCATGGCCAGGGCCGAGCCCGTCCTCGAGGAGCAGAGCCTCTACCGGACCCGTCCCCACGTCTCGCACGACGGAAAGCGCTTCATCTATTCTTCCACCAGCGGTGCCGCAGACCAGTTCAGCCACCTCTATGTGCTCCCCACTAACGGTGGGGCACCTTACAAGCTGACCTTCGGAGATTACGACCACTTCCATCCCCGCTGGTCGCCGGACGGAGAGCGGATCGCCTACATCTCGAACCAGCCCCTGCTTCCTTCCGGTCCCGGGTTGCCCCGTTTGTGGCTGATGGAGACTTACGGCGGCCGCAAGGAGAGGGTGCGGCCCCGGAAATACCACTGGAAGCGTCCCATGGGCATCCTCCGGGCGGAGGTGCGGGACGTCAGCACCCGTCGCAAGACAGGCGCCCGGATCTACGGAAGAGCGGCCGACGGAAAGCTCTACCCACCCAAGGACAGCTACGCCCGCGTCAGCATCCTGGGAGAGCCCTTGTTTCATGCCGGCGGAGAATTCGAGATGACGCTGCCCCCGGGGAAAATGACCCTGGAGGCCGTCAAGGGACTGGAGTACCGGCCCGCCCGCCAGGAGGTGGAGATCCGTGCCGGCCAGGTCTCCCGGGTCAGCCTGGTGCTGTCGCCGATGGTCGATATGGCCGCGCGGGGATGGTACAGCGGATCCACCCACGTGCACATGAACTACGGGGGAAACCTGCGCAATACGCTGCAGAACCTGATGTTCCTGGCCAGAGCCGAGGATCAGGACGTGGTCTGCGAGCTGATCGCCAACAAGGACAACCGCATCCTGGACTGGGACGCCTTCGTCCCCAACAGTATCGAACACCCGGTTTCCGTGTCCGATCCCGACCGGGTGGTGATCGTGGGGGAGGAGTACCGCCCCCCCTTTCACGGCCACGTCTCGCTGCTGGGACTTCGAGACCATCTCATCTCACCCTTCACCACCGGCTACGAGGGCACCGGCATCGAGAGCCTCTATCCCAGCAACACCGACATGTTTCGCAAGGCCAGGGCTCAAGGGGCGCTGGTCGGATATGTTCACGCCTATTCCGGGGAAACCGATCCCCTGGAAAGGGGCCTGACCCACGCCAGGACGTTTCCGGTGGATGCGGCCCTGGGCACGGTCGATACCCTGGAGTGGTCCTCGCCCAACTCGGCCACCCTGCGTGTCTGGCATCACACTCTTAACAACGACTTGGGCATTACGCCGGTTGGGGGCGAGGACGCCATCACCGACCTGCACCGATCCACCCTGCCGGGGGCCTTCAGAACCTATGCCTACCTGAAGGGCGATCTGTCGGCGGAATCCTGGATCGAGTCGGTGCGGCAGGGAAAAACCTTCATCAGCAGCGGTCCCCTGCTGGACTTCGGCATCGACGGCCGGATTCCCGGGGAGAAACTGAAACTGCCCGAGCAAGGCGGAACCATCCGCATGGAGGCCACGGTCTGGTCCATCGCCCCACTGGAACGCGTGACCCTCTATCGCAACGGCGAGGTGCTCAAGGAGTTCCCTCTCACCGAGGGGCACTCCGCGGTCTCCATAAAGGAAACACTCGAGGTCAGCGAGAGTGGATGGTTCAGCCTGACGGCCACCGGGCCCCGCCGTTCCCGTCCCCTGGAGACCGGCTACCCCATGGCCGCAACCAATGCCATCCGGGTCTATGTCGGTGACGGCAAGATTCGCAGCCGGCGCTCAGCCGAGTATTTCATGCGATGGATCGACCGCCTCAAGCAGCAGGCGGAGGAGTGGCCGGATTGGAGATCATCCGAAGAGACAGCTCACGTTCTGGGGCAGTTCGATGAGGCCAGGCGTGTCTATGAACGGTTGGCCAGTGAGGCGGACGAGGAGTGAAGCAATCTTCCCCTTCAATCCCCGGCCGAGGCGGCGGCCGACCAGGCGGTAAGGTCTCCCACCCGATAGGCGTCGGCGAAGCTCTCGGCGGTCACCTGCTTTCTGAGATTGGTCGTCTTGGACCCGAAAGCCATGAGGGCGGTCTGAAAGTTGCTGGTCCCCGGAATTTCCAGACACATTTCGATGATCCGGGGCTGGTTGAATTCCCAAGGCTCGGAGGAATGCCGGGCACCGGAAACGGAAAGGCTGGAGGGGGTGCCGGTGAGCTCTCCCGTCAGGTTGAAGGCCCGGAACCGGAGTGCGGTGCCGGCGGGAGCGGCGCCTCCCGGCTGGGCGGTGACCGAGGCCAGGCTGACATTGCGCCCGTTGCCGAATATGGCTGTCAGCACCCGGCAGTCCCCGTCCCCCAACCAATCGCGGGGGGATTGGCCGGCTACCGACAGCAACTCCTCGATTTCACCGCTGTTCCGGTTCTCGATCAGGGACCGTCCCTGAACATTCAAGGAAGCGGCCGTGCAGGGAGAGCGCGCGTACAGATAGACGGCCCCCGTCACCAGGTCCTGGGCCTCCGGGGCGGTCAAGGTCACGATCTCGGCGCCTTCCCTGGGTATGGTGGCCTGGAAGAGGTTACGGTCCATGGGCTGGCCGTTGAAAGACACCGCCGGGCCCTCTGAAGTGCCCTGGTGAAACAGCAGGGCAACCTCGCAGGCGCTGGGGTTGGGATCGCTGTTGGCGATGACCACTTCGGTGGTGGCGGTGCTTTCTCCCTGGGTGCCCAGGTAGACCTGGGGCAGGTTGGCCACGGTGGCGCAGGGCAAGCCGTCCCACAGGGAAAGGCAGAAGGGGTCCTCATCCGCCAGTTGGAACTGTCCCGTGCTGCTGACTCCCTGGTTGCACCAACCAGTGTAGGTGCCGCCCGTGGCCGAAGTGAAGTGGAGGAGGGTGCTGCAGGTCTCCTGACCGGGATTGGCCGAGGTTGTAGTCAGAGTTGCCGTGTCGGGACCCGTCCTGCGGTAGGTGTAACTCCCGAAATTGTCCACGGGAAGGCCCTCCGACAGGGTCCTGGTGGCGTTGAAGTCCCTCTCGCCCCGGAAGAGCAGCGTGAGGCCCTCGGGGTTTCCCTCCGAGCTGATCCCGTCGAGGCTGAACTGCATCCCCGTCAGTTCTTCCGGAGCCAGGCCCGGCGGTCCATTCTCGGCCCCGACATCGACGGAGCTCACCAGAGCCAGCAGAAAAGCACCCACCCAGGACCGCCGGCGCGACCTCGCCGCGTCGACGGCCGGACTGGACGACCGTGCGG